>RKRS01000216.1 GCA_007571275.1 Dehalococcoidia bacterium | reverse complement strand
CTGCTGAGCAGCCAACGTCTTCGAGCTTGCGAGCGGTGACCGGATCGTCGTTGGTGTAGGGCAACACCTGAAATCCGCGACGGACCAGTTCCTGCGCGCCTTCCAGCAGACCTTCAGTGTCGGGCAGCAGCGTCTCCTCGTCCGCGATGACCTCGAGCTTGATCAGCGACACGCCAAGCGCCTCGCGGGCGAGCTCAGCCGTCAGTACCGCGTCGGGCGCAGTGAAACAGCCGGCGGTATTGGGCAGCAATCCGTAACCGCGTTCAGTTAACAGGGTGTAGAGATTGGTCGGATCGGAACCGTCGGCCGAGCCGACGTTGACGCGGCGCAGCGCGACCGTGACCAGCTCCGTTCCCGACGCTGCGAGTGAATCAAGCAACGTCTCTTGTGATGGATATCGCGCCGTACCGAGAATGATCCGGGAGGACATCTCCTGACCGGCGAGGTTCCAGGTGTCTTGCGCAACCGTGTTGTTTGTCGAACTCATCAGTAGTCGCCTATCCGCCCTGTTTCGCGCCGACGATGTCGATCCGGTCGCCGTCGCAGATGCTCGTCTCCCACCATTCGCTGCGGGGAACGACCGACATGTTGATCGCAACGGCGATGCCCTGCTGCTCTGGGTCGTAACCGATCTCACAGAGCGCCTCGGGCAATGACTCATGACAGAGTGTGACCGATTCGCCGTTCAGGGTGACTTCCAACGTTGCTTGCGGCTGTGTCATGAGACCAGCTCCTCGTTCAACTGCGATCTGCCCAATCGTTCCAGACCGTAAGCGGCAATCGCTTCCGGCAGATACTCCGAGATCATCGCCTCTGCGAGCCAGTGCGCGGTCGCCGGTGCGAGCAAGATGCCGTGTCGGTAATGTCCGGTCGCGATCCACAGGCCACGACGTCCGCCCGAGCCGATGACCGGCAGATGATCGTCGACCGCCGGCCGCAGCCCGACACTCTGCTCTGCCACGTCTAGCCCGCGCAGCGCCGGGATCACTCCGTAGGCGCGCTCCAGCAGGAACCGCTGCGCGGCCCTCGTGGGCGTCAGGTCCCAGCCGGCGTCCGGCTCCTTGGTCGAGGCGACGATCAGCTCGCCGTGGTCGCGCTGCGCCAGGTCAATGTTGGTCGAGCGAATCACATGATCGATCAGGCGCGGAGCATGCAATCTGAGCAATTGTCCCTTGACCGGACCAACACCCGTCGAGACGAGCGATGTCGATTCTCGCTGATCGCAGTCCGTGATCAAGTCTGCCCACGGGCCAGCAGTGATCAGTAACTGTCGGGCCCGTACGGAATCGGGAGGGGACGCAGAACCACTGTCGTTTGATCGGGTGACTTGCACCGTCCAGGTATCTGACGACTCGTCGTACTCAGCTCCACGCGCCTCGTGACGGCTCAACACCGATACGCCTGCGTCGATTGACGCTTGCTCGAGCTCGGGCAGTAACCGACGCGGATCGACCTGAACGTCGTCCGTCACCAGCAAGCCGCTGAGCAATTCCGCAGACAGATTCGGTTCCAGTGACGCCACTGCGCTGGCGCTGAGTCGGCGTGAATCGAGGTCTCGCCCCGCCCGTTCCGCGTGCAGCTGGTCGAGTTGTTCGTCTTCGTCAGCGTTTCGGGCGATCCACAGCGTGCCTTCCGAGCGGTAGCCCGCGTTCATGCCGCTCGCCGATTCGACATCGGCGATGAACTGGGGAAACCGACGGAGGCTGTCGAGCTTGAGCGGATAGATGTCATCCTGTTCACCGAGCGGGAGCGCCGCCGTACCCAACAGACCGGCGGCAACCTGGCTGGCCTGCTGACCTGGTCGATCTCGTTCGATGATGACGACATTACGTCCTCGGCGAGCCAGTTCAAACGCGCAGGCCAGGCCGATCACACCGCCGCCCAAGACAGCGACATCCCGGACGCTCAACTGTTCTCGTCCTCCAACTCGGGCGCTCATCCGCTGCCATCCTGACGCTGTGGCTGTTGCAGGAATCGCTCGAATGAGAATGGCTCGATCGCGTTCGGAACCTGAGCGGAGAGCATCATCTCCGTGATCCAATAGGCAGTGCTCGCGGCGAGCATGATCCCGTGTCGGTAGTGCCCGGCAGCGATGAACACGCCTTCGGTATCAGTTGGGCCAATCACCGGCATGTGGTCGGAGAAGGTTGGGCGCAGACCAACGTCTAACTCGGTCACATTGAGATCGTAGATGCCTGGCAGGATTTCGAAGGCGTAGCGCAGCAGATCGAGCGTGCCGCCGGCAGTGGGATTCAGGTCGAATCCCTGCTCCTCTTCGGTTGCGCCCAGCAGCAGCTCGCCATCCGCGCGTGGAATGATGTAGATGTCACTGTTACGCAGGACATGGTCGACCAGCGGTTGACCCTTGAGGTGCACGATCTGCCCCTTGACCGGTCGCATGCCCACGCGCGGCAATGGGGTGACGAGCCCCTGTTCAAGCCAGACGCCCGCGGCCAGTAACACCTGTGCCGCCTGCAGCGTTGACTCACCCAGAGGATCCTGCAACGCCAGATCGAGCCGACCGCCAGAGCGTTCAACGGTCGTCGCGCCCGTGTGTATCCGTACCTCGACGCCCACCGCTTCGCAGGCGCCGTGCAGCGCCCGCACGAGCTTACGCGTGTCGACCTGATGGTCGGTCTCAACGAGTAAGCCGCCCACAGCTCGCGGAGATACATACGGCTCAATCTGACGCAGCTCGCGCCCGCTGAGACGTCTCGCGGACATCCCCCGTTCGAGTTGGATCGCGCAGAGATGATCGAGTTCAAGCTCGTCGTCTCGATGCCGTGAGACCCACAGCGTGCCTTCGTCGCGATAGCCACAGGACAACCCGCTCGCCGCCTCAACCTCGGCAATAAACCGCGGATAACGGCGCAGGCTGTCGAGCTGCAACTCGACCAGCGAGCGCGGAGTGATCTCGACTTCGGACGACGGAGCCAGCATCCCCGCGGCAACGGTCGATGCGCCGAACCCCGTTTGCTCACGTTCGATGACCGTGACTGATTTGCCTTGACGTGCCAACTCGAAAGCGCAGGACAGACCAATCACGCCGCCGCCAATGACCGCGACGTCGATCGACTGTGCGTCCGTGGCGCCGGCGCTGCTGGTCAAGAGAGCACCCGCTCAATTTCGCTAGCGAAGGCCTGGCATGCTGTCTGTGGATCGTGCTGGCAGACGACTGCTGACAGCACGGCGACGCCGAATGCGCCGGCGGACAGCACATCGGCGACGTGCTCCACGGTGATGCTCCCGATGCCGATCACCGGTTTCTCGACTGCGCTGCAGATTGCAGCAAATCGCTCCAACCCGAGCATCGGGGCGGCGCGATCGCCTTTGGAGGTCGTGCCGAACACCGGGCCGACGCCGAGGTAATCGACTGGTTGCCTGGCGACCTTCACCGCTTCTTCGACCGAGTTGGCTGTGCCACCGATGATCGCGTCGGGACCGAGAATCTCTCGAGCGGCGTATGGCGGCAGATCGTCGCGGCCCAGGTGCACCGCCGACGCGCCAACAGCTGCGGCGACATCAACACGGTCATCGATCAGCATCGTCGCGTCGAACTCTTGGCAGGCCAACCGCATCAATGCAGCGACGCGCATCATTTCTCTGGTTGCAACCTGTCGTTTCTCGCGGTACTGAATCACATCGGCGCCACCCGCGGCCACGGCCGCGGCCAACTCGACGTGCGTGAACCGAGTCTGCAGTACCTCGTCGGTGATTACGTGCAAGCGTCCAACCGATTTCACCCGATCACTCATCTCGCGTCATCCAGAAATGGTCGGTCGGCCCAACGCCCTGGCCAACGTCTAACCCCCCTCGGATAGCTTCCGTGATGTAGCGCTTTGCAATACCGATGGCATCGTGCAACTCGTCGCCAAGCGCCAAGCGGGCGGCGATCGCTGAGGCATAAGTACAACCGGTGCCATGAGTATGGCGCTGGTCGATCCATTCACCCTCGAAGCGCCTCGTCGAATCAGCGGTGACCAACACATCGGTCGCGGGCGCGCCTTCCAGATGTCCGCCCTTGACCAACGCCGCTGATGCGCCAGCCGCAACCAGCATCTCTCCGGCCTGCTCCGCATCGCTGACGGTCCTGACCGATAGACCGGTCAACGCCTCGGCCTCATGCACATTAGGCGTGACGATGGTGGCGAGCGGCAGCAAATGCTCGCGGAGGGTCACGGCCGCATCCTCGGCGAGCAGCGCAAATCCCGTCTTGGAGATCATGACCGGGTCAACCACAACGAACGGAGCACGACGAGCACGAAGCTCCTCGGCCACCAACTCGATCACCTCCGAACCGCCCAGCATGCCAGTCTTGACGCTGGCGATCTCGAGGTCGTCGAAGACGGAAGCGATCTGCGCTCGCACAGCCTCGAGCGGCAGTGGCCAGGCTCCCTGAACTCCGAGCGTGTTCTGCGCCGTGACCGCGGTAATTGCGGTCGCTGCGTAGGCGCCGTTGGCCGTGATTGACTTGAGATCGGCCTGGATGCCGGCGCCGGCGGAGGAATCGGAGCCTGCGATGGAGAGGACGACGCGCACGATTCGCTCCATGTTGGGGAGGTCGTCAGTCGTTCCGACGGGCCTGGAAGCTGCTGCGCTCGCTCCCTGCGCCGGCATTACCCGGATCAGGTTCGGCGGGTGTGTTCTCAGGCCCGAGCTAGCAGCGACATGCGCGGTTAGCGGACCACCCCGGGATTCGGTATCGACCCTGATGTTAACACATCAAACGCGCAGGCGAGGAGGGCCAACTAGGCGTCGTAAGTGACTTCTTGCGCGCCGCGACGGATCCGTGGTCTCCAGCTGAAGATGCTGGCGCTCCAGATGAACCCATAACTGTTGAGTCCACCAATCGCGAAGAAGCCCAGGCTGTTGACGCTGGCGATACTGATGAACCCGAGACTGTTGAGTCCGCCGATCGTAATCACGCCAATTGAGTTGGCGCCGCCTACCGAGATCAGGCCAATCGCGTTCCAGCCGCCGGCGGCCAGTAGACCGATTGCGTTCGCCGACCCGACCGCGACCCAATCGATCTCGGATGTTGGGACATCGCTGATGAAGCCCCACTGGGTGTATCCGAACAGAACGATGAAACCGACCGCCAACGCTCCGACCCAAACGAAGGTGACACCCTGCTTGATGTCGTATTCGTGCTTGGTCATCCCATGATCTTCTGCCGCCATCCGATACCCCTTTCAGCTGCTTCCGAACGGTTCCTGGAGTTCCACAAGGTGCAGGCAAACTAGCGCAAACGAAACCACCCCTGCCATACGGCAAGGGCGGTTGTGCGTAGGCTTGGAGAGAGGATAGGACGGTTAGTCGTCGGAGACGAGCACCAGGGTGCCGGTCGTGGAGAGCGAACCGCCGGTCCCATTGACGATGCAGCTGCGCGCCGAGGTCTGCTTGCCGGAGTCGCCGGAGAACCCGCCGTCTTCAGCAGTGCCCGAGAGCTGTCGATAGGCCTCAACCAACAGCTGCATGCCGTACATGCCTGAGTGGTTGAAGCTGAGGCCGCCGCCGTTGGTGTTGATCGGTAGCCGACCGCCTGGCGCCGCGTGGCGATCCTTCCAGAGCGTGAAGCCTTCGCCCGCCGGCGCGAGCCCGAGCATCTCGGCCGTGATCCCGGCGGTGACGGTGAACGAGTCGTAGATCATGGCCATTTCCATGTCTTCGGGACCCATTCCCGCCATTCTGTACGCCGCGGACGCCGAGCGGCCGGCCGAGGTTTCGGTGAAGTCGTTCATCTCGAGCATGTTCCAGTGCGAGATCGACTCACCGGCCCCAGCGATCCAGACGGGCGGCGTCTTCGAGGTCTTGGCAATCTCCGGGCCGGTGATGAGCACCGCGCCGCCGTGGTCGGTGACCAGGCAGACGTCGAGCAGCTTGATCGGCCAGGAAATCGGACGCGAGTTCATCACGGTGTCGACCGTGATCGGGCCGCCGAAGGTGTGGCCGCGCTTGCCGCCGCCCCATTCGCCCTTTTCCAAGGGCGGCAGATCGCCCTCGCCGGCTTTGCGATACATGACCGCGCGCGGGTTGAGCGTCGCCCACTCGCGTGTGACGACAGCGATCTCGGCGAAGTCTTCCTGCGTCGTGCCGTAGCGCGCCATGTGGCGGTTGAGCGCGTGCGAGTACGACGTCGGCGCGCCACCGAGACCATAGGCGGAGGTGTGCTGGACGCCCGGGTCCCATGGGTCGCCGGCGCCGCCGGGGCGGCCGGTGCCCTTGCCGCCCGTGAAGCGCTGGCTGAAACCCATCTCGCCGTGCGAGACGAGCGCGACATTAATCACGCCGGCATGGATTGCCGCCAGCGCGTGATGCACATGCATCTCGAACGAGCAGCCGCCGACGGCTGTCGTATCGATGTACTTGGGATGCAGGCCAAGATACTCGGCCAGCTGCGGCGACCAACCGGCTGAAAAGATGCCGTCAATCGCGGCGATCGGGATCCCCGTCATCTCACAGACGTTGTTGATCGCTTCGATGTGCAGCGTGAGGGATGATTTCGGGGTCTGCGGGTAGCCGATGTCGTTGGCTTCGGCGGCGCCAATGATCGCGGCGGCCCTTGAGGCTTCACCAGGCATGAGATTCTCCTGAGTTATGTAGCTCGGTGGCGCTTAGACAGGCCGCCAGAACGGGATGTGAACGTCCGCTGATGCTTCCTCGAACTCGATCTGAACGGCGCCGCCGATCTCGATCGAATCGGGATCGTTCGGGTCGACGCCCTTGAGCACC
Organism: Dehalococcoidia bacterium; assembly: GCA_007571275.1. Taxonomy (GTDB): domain Bacteria; phylum Chloroflexota; class Dehalococcoidia; order Bin125; family Bin125; genus Bin125. The sequence continues at coordinate 3,085 of RKRS01000216.1, read as the reverse complement.
GTCAACATGCGGTCGCCCTCGGCGAGGTCGATGTAGGCCGTCACGTAGGGCACTTCGTCGCCCCAGCCGCGTGCGACCAGACCGCGGTTGTGCTGCACCGCGAAGGTGTGGATCGTGCCTCGACCGGCGCCCTCGACCCACTCGATGTTCATCGAGTGGCAGAACGGGCAGATCACCCGCGGGTACCAGTGGACTCGGTTGCAGTCGGAACAACGGGGGAGCATCAGCTTCCCCTCTTTCGCCCCGTCCCAGAATGGCTGTGAGACCGGGTCGGGACTCGGAATGGGCTTGGTGTACTCAGCCACCGCGCTCCCCTCTCAACGGTTTCCTGTGGGCCGCGCAGCCCCTTGCTGCACGCGCACATGGCTCGGCACGTGATTTCGTTCACGCAGGCTGCAGTGTAGCAGCGAGTCAGGACCGCACAGATTCATCAGAACGCGAGCTCGGACGGAGCGGGAAGAGTTATCGCCCAGCCGCTCATTCAGGCGTGGAGCGCGTCACCCGGACCGAGAGGTCTGGCGGAAACGCCGCGGGCGACCACTCAGGCATCGACACGGCGACGCCGGCCGCATTTGCCTCCGACGCGCTCAACAGCGGTCCAATCTCGAAAAAACTGACTCCCCCCTGCTTGATGCCGGCGAAGACGTCAGCGACGAGGCGATCGCTTCCTTGCGTCGACGTCATTGTGATCACGGCGGGCGTCACTGCGGTTGGGACCACAACGCTAAACCAACCAAGCACAGAGCCGAGCCGGAACTGTTCAAGACTCCGGGGTTGCAGGTTGACGCCAGACACCTGATATGCCGATATCTCAGTCTCGCCGAACCAGCGGAGCGAGTCGTCCAGACACTGAATCAACGGTGAGATCGCCACCACCGGGTCCGTCGGAGGGCCTGCATCGTCAAGTACCGGTACAGGCGACCAAGACCCGCGCAACAGATCAATATCCGGCGGCGGTTCCTCGTCGACCATCAAGGTCATGGCGGGCGCGATCGTGGCGGGGTTGACATCGAGCCCGACCTGGGCGAAACCGATTCGCGATCCTCCGAGTTGGTAGGTCAGCTCCGCCTCTTCCACCTCCCACAGACGAGCAGCGCCCGACCCCTCCATGTTCGACCAGCGCATGTGTTCCGACCGATCAAGGAAGACGCTCCAGAGGTATTCGTGGACTTCCTGTGGAGACTCAGGGTCGGGAGCCACACGCTCAGGGATCGGGACGAGCCGCCCAAATGCCTCAACGAACAGCGTTGTAGACAGACTGGGCCAACCGGTCACCGGAAGCCTCCCGTTCGTCGTCCTAACCGTATCCTGCTAGGGCGGGGTGCATAAGAGATTGTTGTAAGGCCCGATCAGTTTGTCAGGAGGATCGCGCTGGCCAGAGGCTCCGCGGATGTCAGGATCGAAGACCTGTGAGCCTTTTCTAGTTTCACTTTCCGGCTGCGGACAGGCCGCCCAGTCTCTACCGCTTTCCCCGTATGAGATGTCAATCGAAATGGCGACGGCGTCGCAGTTGCCTGACTCCGAGGAGGTCACGTCAAATGCGTAGCCGTTCTTTACCGGAGTCGCCGTGACCGTGCAAGCCTTTGTCCTGTCGGCGGGATTGTCCTCGTTCCAGTCGCGGCTGGTCGGGCGGAGCGCTGCCGAACACGCGAAACGGCGGCTCTTGGTACCTGTCGTTACCTTGAGCCGCCGCGCGGCGAGGGTTGCAGCCAGGAAACGATTAGCGGCTGCGGACGAGGACCTCGCGGAACATGCTGTAGACCGGCGACAGCGAGCTCGCGGGTACGCGGCCTGGACGCAGTGACTTGAGCAACGAGGCCCGCTTCGCGGTCGATTCCGTGCGCCGCTGGCGCAGCTCCAGCTGCTCCTGCTCGCGCCGCACCTCCCAGCGTCGGCGCGCGACGGCGCGCAGCTGCAGGTCGCCGGCCTGTGGCCGAGTCGGCACACCCGGGATCGGGACTGGCATCGTATTCATCGCATCCACTCCTCTTGTCTGTCCTCAGACGGATTGCGGAGCTGTCGGGCCGCCTGATCCGGTCAGGCGTTGCCTATCTATCGCCTCCAATTCCGACGGTATGCAGTTCACCGACGCGCAGGGCGCTCGCTCTGGCACGGGAAGATCAACGATCCGCAACGCACATGCCGACTGACAAGCGCGAATCAGACTCGCAGTACCCTGCCTGACAGATCGTCCGAATCCATCCACGCCGTGCGCCTATCAGGCGCGTGATGTTCTCCTGGAGTCAGCCATGTTGAAGCAGTTCGCCGTCCCCGAAGAGATCGCCGTTCGCATTCCCGGCGACGTGATGCGCGGCGCCGTGCACGAAATCTTCACCCGAATGGGTATGCCCGAGGACGACGCCGCACGCAGCACCGACACGTTGCTCTACGCCGACCTGCGCGGGATCGACTCGCACGGCGTCTCCAACATGCTGCGCGCCTATGTCGCCGGCTTCCAGTCGGGCGACATCAACCCAACCCCGAACTGGACGCTCGAACGCGACGCGCCGGCCGCCGCGACCATCGACTGCGACCGCGGACTGGGCCTCACGGTCGGACCACAGGCGATGGAACTGGCCATCGAGAAGGCGCGCAACTGCGGTGTCGCGACGGTCGTCTGCAATAACGGACGCCACTTCGGCGCGGCCGCCTATCACGCCCAGATGGCGCTGTCGCACGACATGATCGGGCTCTCGATGACCGTCGGCGGCCTGCTGGTCGCGCCGACGCATGGCGCACAGGCGATGGTCGGGCTGAACCCACTCAGCATCGCCGCGCCCGCGAACGAGGAAGCGCCGTTTATCTTCGACGCCTCGATGTCCTCAGTGGCGGGTAACAAGATTCGCCTCGCCCAGCGTCTCGGCGAAGACCTGTTGCCCGGTTGGGTCGCCAACGCGGACGGCACGCCGATGATGGACTCGGGACCGACCCCGGAAGAGTTCCTGATGTTGCCCCTGGGCGGGACGCGCGAGATCGGCTCGCACAAGGGCTACTCGCTGGCGGTCTCGATCGACATCCTCAGCGGGATCATGGCCGGCGCCGGCTCGGCGCTGCACCGCTTCAAGGGCGTCGGCCACCACTTCAC
>RKRS01000162.1 GCA_007571275.1 Dehalococcoidia bacterium | reverse complement strand
GCCTAACGGCATCTCCCCCAGAGGGGGGGATATGGGAACGGCTGCAGCATCTCCCCGAAAGGGTGAGAGATGGGGGCAGGGCGAGCATCGTCCTCTGGCAAAGCTCCCCCACTGGGGGAGCTGTCGCGGAGCGACTGAGGGGGCTGCTGCTTTGCAGTGGATGCGCCAAGCGAATCGCGTCATCCCCGCCGACACTCAGACCAACGGCCATGGATACGACCGCCGACCCTGTGGTGGATTCGGAAGTCTGCCCTCCTCCACGACCCGCTCTGCCCGCCGCCGGAGCACATCGATCTCGGCGACGCTCAGCAACTCGGACAGCGCCATTGCGGTTTCGCCGTTCTCCGCGAGTGTCGGAATCAGCCGCTCCACATCGGCGATGAGCTCCGGATCAATCGGTTCGCCCGCATAGTCCCAAATGACAGTTCGTAACTTCTCGTCCTGGTGAAACGAGAGGCCGTTGTCGATCCCCCAGAGCTGATCGCCGACGCCCTTCAGGACATGCCCGCCCTTGCGATCGGCGTTGTTCGCCAACCAGTCAAACAATGCGAATCGACGCATCTCGTCGGCATACTGTTCGCGTAGTTCGAAGAACGTGCAGCTGTAGTCGGTCGGAATGTAGGCCTGTAGCGATCCGACTCCGTACTCCATACCATCTTCGCGCTCGATCGTCGGTGGAATCAGGTTCCAGCCAAGCGCTACCGAGAGTCGATACGCCGCCACCTCGCGACGGTACAGGTTGGGCGGAAAGTCCCAGAGCGGATTCTCGCCCTTGCCCGGTTTGTAGACGGCGTAGCCCAGGCTCGGGGCGTCATCGTGCTGCAGCTCAAGCAGGAAGACGTAGTTGGACGCGTAGGGAATGCGCGCTCCGTCGGTCACCGTTGCCGACGACAACCAGGCTGGCACGCGCACATCCAGCGGATCCCACGACTGCTCGGGAAAGCGCTCCATGGCCGCAGATTAGGCGATCACCCGATGACATCGATCTCGTCCCCGACGTGTATTTCGCCGCCGACGATGACATTTGCTTCGACGCCAAAGTTCAGGTGACCGTACTCGTCGTGCAGCAGTTTCATCAGGTCCATGTCGCGGCCCTCGCCAGTTGGCGAGGCGTTGACCGCATTGCAGCGCTGGATCGGCGCGGTGACATCGATCTCGACCGACTCGCCGATTCGCAGGCGTTTGCCCGCCCATTCCATCTCGTCCCACTGTTCGATGCCGTCGACGGAGAAGTTCAAGCGGAAGCGTCGCATATCGACACCGACGCCGGCCTTCGCGGAGAGGTCGGTCAGCGACGCGAGGCCGCCGAGCGAAATCTGCGTCGGCCCGCGGTCAGTGAAGCGCGCGGCGCCGTCACCGAGCAGTTGCAGCGGCTCGCGTTCGGGTCGGCCGCGCAGCGGATTGTCGGGCAGGCCAAGCACGACGTCGGTCATCCAGTCCGACAACTCAAGCCGCGAGGCGGGATTGTCCACCTCGGCGGATTTGGTCTGTCCCTTGACCGTAACCGACAGGACGCGGGCGTCGGCATCCCAGCCTGACTCGATCCAGGCCAGGTAGGGCGTGTTGAGCATCGTCACCGACTGTCGCTTGGACACCCAGCCGTGCGCGCCCAACACCTCCGCGTTGCCAAAGGCGAAGATGAACGCGCGGTCGCCGATCACCGACTCCCCGGGGACCAGCGTCAATGCGGGCATGGAATGCGCAGTCATGCCCTTGACCGGGTAGGTGTAGCAGGCAGCGATTTGTGCAGTCATGAAGTGATCACCTCATTCGGTCCAGCGAGCGCTCGACCAGCGCGATGAACTCGGCATCGCTGATCAATTGGGCGGATTGACTACTGGGCGGGATTGTGCGGGTTTCACCCTCGCCGCAGACGATCAGCGTCGTTCTCTTGCTGGACCGTCCCAGGATGACGCATCCCTGTCGCCTGGCGCTCTCAACGATATCGGGCCGCGCGCTCTGCAGCTGTGAACCAGGCGAGAAGACCACGACATGGGCGCTCAAGCGTTGGTCGTCGTCCGCAAACAGTCCCAGCTGGTAGTTCTGGGCTGCAGCCGGCGGGCGGTGTAGAGCGAAATCGAGGGAAGCGAGGTTGCGGAGATGGAGTTTTTGTGCGGCGGCCATCAGTACTGCTCCGGCCGCTTCGGCGTCGGACAAGGGATTGTGGTGGTCGAAGTCAAACCCGATCCGCTGTGCGGCGTTCTTTAAGCCGTAGCCCTTCTTGTGTAGTTCCGGCCAGGCGTGCCTGACTACCTGCGCTGAATCGAGCCAAGCCCACGGCGGAGGCCGCCGATGCCAGCGCAGGCAAGCCTGCTGTACGGCATTGCGGTCAAAGTGTCCGTGATGGACAACCAGCGAGCCGTTGATCCAGCGCTCCAATGCCAGCGCGGCCTCGGCAAACGTCGGCTGGCCAAGGACATCTCGGGGCTGAATTCCGTGCACGCTGATGTTGCGCGTCTCAAACTCGCTGACCGGGTCGATCAGTCGATAGAGGCGATCGACGACTTGCCCACGCTCGAATCTCGCCGCCCCGACCGCGCAGATCGAGGCGTAGCTGCGGTTCGCCGTTTCCACATCCAGCGCAACAAAGCTGTGCATAGTGTGGATGATAGGTGAGTCGGAGCGTTGGGCGTGCTATGGCCCTGCAGCGAACTGCCGACAGGCTCGCCCGCGCCTGGTCTCGTCCCCCCCACCGCGCCCGCACGGTCCCGGCCGCGAGCGCGGAGCGGGCGAGGACCGGGGTATCGGACCATGCTCCGTCGAAGAAGACCGGGCGGGTCCGGATGCCGGCACCGGTGCCGCGCCCGAATGCCCGCCATCCATGCATATGATCATCGGCGGGGACATTCGCATGTGAAGTGGAGGGCGGTGGAGGAGTGAGAGTCGTGGCTCCGTTCGCATCCAGCGGCCAGAGG
>RKRS01000114.1 GCA_007571275.1 Dehalococcoidia bacterium | reverse complement strand
AGCGGCAACACGGTCGGCTCGATCCGCAACGTCTCGGTGGCCGCAATGACCAAGAACCTGGCCGATGAGCTCGGCCCCGACGGCATCAACGTGACCGTGGTACATCCCGGACTGACGCGCACGGAGGCGACGCCGCAGCGCATTGCCGCCATTGCTGAGGCCAACGGCATCTCGTTGGAGGACGCGGAAGCGCGGATGGCGTCAGGAAACTCCGTCCGCACGATCATCGATTCCGACGACATCGCCAACATCGTCGCCTTCCTCGCCTCACCGAAGTCGATTGCGATCACCGGCGACACGATCGCCGCCGGCGGCGGCGTCGGGCGCGGGATCCATTACTAGCGCTGCGGCTACAGGATTCGATACTGGTGTGGGCGGCGGAAGAGCTCGTAGTAGGGAGTTACCGTCCAGCCGGGCGGATTGACGGCATCGATACGCTCGCGGTCTTCGTCGGTGATGACGACGTCGGCTGAGCCGAGATTATCTCCGAGCTGCTCCATCGTTCTCGGGCCGATGATCGGGCTGGTGACGCCGGGCTGCTGCTCGCACCAGGCGAGCGCAAGCTGTGAGAGGCTGCAGCCCTTCTCCTGGGCGATCGGCGAGAGCGCCTCGATCACATCGAAGACGCCGTCGGTGAGCCGATTCTGCGCCTGGGGAGTCTGTGCATAGCGACCATCGGCAGGCAATGGCTCACCTCGCTGGTAGCGACCGGTCAGCAGGCCGCCGCCGAGCGGTCCCCAGGGGATGACAGCGATGCCGAAGGTGCGGGCGGCGGGCAGCAGTTCGCTCTCGACCCGGCGATCGAGCAGATTGTAGGCGGGCTGCTCGCAGACAACGCGGTTGAGTCCCAGTTCTTTCGCCACCCAGAGCGATTCGACCAGTTCCCAGCCGCCGAAGTTGCTGGTACCGATGTAGCGCACCTTGCCGTCGCGGATGAGGTCGTCGAGCGCGCGCAGCGTCTCATCAATCGGAATGTCCGGCTGCGGACGATGGAGTTGGTAGAGGTCGATGTAGTCGGTCTGCAGGCGGCGTAGGCTGGCTTCGCACTGCTCGATGATGTGCCGCCGACTGTTGCCGCGGGCATTGGGGTTCTCGGCGTCCATCTGACCATGCACCTTGGTCGCCAGGACCACATTGTGGCGCTGACCGTTCCGCTTGAGCGCTTCGCCGGTGATCTCCTCGCTGCGGCCCAGCGCATAGACGTTGGCTGTGTCGAGGAAGTTGATCCCAGCGTCAAGCGCGCGGTCGATGATGGCATACGATTCTTCGGGCTCGGTTCGGCGTCCGAACATCATGCAGCCGAGACAGAGACTGGATACCTGCACGCCAGTGCGGCCAAGCGATCTCATTTTCATTGCCATGCTCCTCTCAAACCGATGTGACTGTTCCCATTGCGCCAACGTTGCTAATTCACCAGTTCAGCGGCCTTGACCAGGTTACGCATCAGGCGGATGGCTTCGTCATGCGGTACTCGCCCGACGCCGCAGCTGCTGGAGACAAGCAGCCGCTCGGGGGAAACGACGGAGCTGAGCTGCTCGATTTTCTCGCGGAGCGAGGTGACTGAGGCAGGCTTCGATTTGACGTCGGCGATGCCGGCGATGATCTCCATGCTCTCTGGCAGGTCGGCCAGCAGACCGTGTTCTGCCCACTGACCAGCGTACGAACACTCGACGTGCACGCGGTCGACCACGCCTTCGAGCTGCTGAATGAACGGGATCAGCGCACGCAGGTTCTGCACCTCGATTGACGGCTTGCGGGCGATATCGCCGAGGCAGAAGTGAATCGTGCGGATGATCTCGGCAGCGGGCTCCAACGGGCGGGCGACGAGTGGCAGCAGATCATCGGCCGATCGTGTTCCCGAAACCAGGCCGACCGCCTCGCTAGGCGCATCCAGCTGAATCTCTCGCAGCCCGTTATCGACCATGTCGTTGATTTCGTCCTGGACGACTTCGATCAGATCATCGAGATGGGTTGACTCACCAGCTTCCTCGTCAGTGACGAAGCCGCCGCCGATGGTCAGTGGTGAGGGCACGGAGGCTTTATCGAGGCGCGGCTCGATTTCCCGTTCTCGTCGCCAGGCTTTGGCATGACCGGTACCGTGCGGCGCGCTGACCTTGCCGATCACTCGGTAGCGTCCAACGCCCTGTTGTCCCTGTGCGGTGATCCGCGGCGCGAGCGTCTCAAGTCCGTCCAGACGCGGCGGGATGTGATGCAGGAAATCGGGAGCGAAGACCTCGCCGCCCATGATCTGATCGAGGCCGCAGGCGATCTGCTCATCCATCGCGATCCGCGCGGCCGTCCGCAGCAGGCCGTCGGCCGCTTCGTCCGTGTACTCACCGGCGTAGTAGCGCTTCAGTTCCAGGCGTTGGCCGAATGGAATCGGCCAGGAGCCGACGACCGTGGTGCGAATGGCCATGAGGGACTCCTTCATTCGCCCTTCCGCTATTCAAACTATTCAGTGGCGTCTGCGTAGACGCGGAAGCCATAGTCGTTGTAGCGGTAGTTGGCCGAAAGGCTGGAGCGGGCGCTGACACGAGTGAATTTGATTCGGTGTCGCCAGGAACCGCCGCGGCTGGCGCGACGCACGCCCTCACTCGGCCCGATCGGCGCCTGGCTGGGCGAAGCCGCGTAGTAGCTGCGGTCGTACCAATCCGAGCACCACTCGTGCACATTATCCGCCATGCAATAGAGGCCGAAGCGATTTTGACAGGCATCAATCGGCACGTGAGGATGCTCGACGACAGCGATGGATGCGCGAACCGTCTCGGTCGGCCAGGTATCGGACGCCTCGGGCCAATCGGCTCCGACGAGTCCTCCTCGTGCAGCGAACTCGCGCTCGGCTTCCGTTGGTAGCCGAATGGGCGTCTCGAGCTGTTCCGACAACCATTCGCAGTAGGCGACCGCGTCGTGCCATGAGATACCAACCACCGGCGCGTTCGGGATTCGAAAGGTTGGCTGCGACCAGAAGGGCGGCTCGGGCAAACCGCGTTGTGCGACGTAGGCTCCATACTCTCTGTTGCTGACCGGCCGCGCTGCCGCTCGAAAGGCGGCCAGCTGGACCGGATGAGCCGGCCGCTCGTCACGGCGCTGGTCGTCGGCGCCCATGACAAAGCTGCCACCCGCCAACGAGATCAGTTCCAACTCGATGGCCATCTGGGCAGTCGACATGGCCGCATGGTATCGCTGATGTACGCGCCGTTTACACTGGCGACGCTGAGCATGAACTGTAGTGGAGTGATATCTCATGGGACTGCTGGATGGACGAAAAGCACTGGTCACTGGTTCGAGTCGTGGGATTGGCGCGGACATCGCACGTGGGTTGGCGGCGCGCGGCGCGGCCGTCGCGGTTGCGGCTCGCTCTGACGAGGCATCCCCTGATCCACGTCTGCCGGGCACGATTCGGACTGTTGCAGAAGAGATCCGCCAGGCTGGCGGACATGCCGTGCCGGTGCATTTGGACGTGCGAAATCCGGAATCGATCGTTCGCGCGATCGACACAACCAGCTCGGAACTGGGCGGACTGGACATTCTGATCAACAACGCCGCCGTGCTCGTACCTGGCACGTTGGAGTCGGTCCAGGACCGTCACATCGACCTGATCTGGCAGCTCGATCTGCGCGGACCGATTCTGCTCGCCAAGTACGCAGTGGAGCATATGAAGGAAAGCGGCGGAGACATCATTAACATCTCCTCCGGCGCCGCCGACTTCCCTGGTCCCGGGCCGTATGACGAGCCGCGCGAGGGCGGTCAGTTCTACGGCATGGTCAAGGCTGGTCTGGAACGATTCACCCAGGGCATGGCGATGGAGCTGCAGAAGTATCAGATCGCCTGCAATGTGCTCACGCTCCGCTATCTGATCAAGACGCCCGGTCACTGGTATGCGCTGACCACACCCGACAATCCGCAAACCGAATTCGAAGCGGCGGATTGGATGGCGCGCGCCAGTGCCTGGATCGCCAGTCAGCCAGCGTCATACACGGGCAACATCGTTGATGACCGCGACATGCGAGACACGTTGGCGGCTCTCTAGCCGAAGACAGAAGATCCGCAGAGCCGGAGTGGGAAGCCATGCCTGATCTGATCTACGAAAAATTTGACCACTATGCCATTCTGACGATGAATCGGCCGCATCGCCTCAACGCGCTCGGCGGTGATCTGCGTCGATTGATGCGCGAAGCGGTCGAGGATCTGGAATCTGATCCCGACATGCGGGCGGCAATCGTTACCGGAGCCGGCAGAGCGTTTTCGGCGGGCGCCGATCTGAAGGAAATGAACGAACAAAATCAAGCCCGCGAAGGTCAACGCAACACGATGGGCTACGACCTCGATGAAGCGATGCCATTCGCCCGCGCCCGTAAGCCGTTCATCGCCGCGATCAATGGGCTCTGCATCGCGGGCGGACTGGAACGCGCGCTCGATTGCGATATCCGCATCGCCTCGACTGAGGCATTTTTCGGGTTATTCGAGGTCAAGCGGGGCATCATGCCCGGCTACGCGATTCACCATATGGCGCGCATGCTGCCAATCGGCGACGCGCTCTACATCATGCTCACAGCAGACAGAATCTCTGCCGAGGACGCCCTGCGTATGGGTCTCATTCGGGAAATCCTTGAGCCAGACGCGCTCATGCCGCGCGCGTTCGAGATCGCCGAGATGATCGCAGCCAATGCGCCGCTCGCGGTTGAGGGCACCAAATTCATGGCGCAGCAGTGGCGACAGCTGCAGATCGACGAGTCCTACCGCGCTGGGCAATGGGTCAGCCGCACCGTGCTGAACTCTGAAGACGCCAAAGAAGGCCCGCGCGCGTTCGTCGAGAAACGACCACCAAACTGGTCCGGTCGCTAACGCCGCCCTGTCCATTTCTCATCTGTCGTGCAAACCAGATATCCACGTGTCGCGCTGCGCTATTGGGCAAGACTGACGCCGCTTTGCCTCGCCCTCCTCTTGACGGTTACCACTACGTCTTCCCAGTCCCCGCCAACCGTGAGCTCGGCGAGCATCGACGGGACCAACCTCACGATTACGTTCTCTTCAGCCTTGGCAGTCGATAGCCAGGCCGTCGCTTCCGATTTCACGGTCAAGCTCGGGGACGCCGCGCAGACTGTCCAATCCGCTCAGGTCAGCGGGGCCAACGTCACATTGACCATGCAGGATGCAGTTCCTGACGTCGATTGCACCACCGCAAACGTCACGGTCAGCTACAGCGCTACCAACTCGTCATTGACGGGCGTCAACGGCGGAACGGTCGCAGCCTTCTCGGACGAGGCGGTAACCAACAACACCGATGCGTCACCCAGCATCGTCTCTATCGAGACTGACACTGCTGGTCGATACATCTACGTGATGTTCTGCGAGAGCATTTCCGATATCAGCTATCAATGGTCCGACTTCTCGGCGTTCACGATCTCGGTGGACGGGAACACTCGCCCGGTCAACGACCTGATCAGGCGATCCGACTCGCCGGCGCGGCTAGATATCCAGTTGGGAGCGAGTCAGGCAATCAAGGATTGGGAAGTCGTCACGCTCGCCTATGACCAAAGCAAGGGAAACGAGGACTATCCACTAGAGGACTCCGACCAGGGCAACAAACCGGTTACCAGCTGGACAGCCCGCTCCGTAACCAACAACGTCGACGGACCGCCCAGGCTGGAGTCAGTCTCTGCGCTCTATGAGGTCGTCACGTTGACCTTTAGCGAAGACCTTGACGAAGACAGCGTGCCAGCTGCGAGTGCATTCTCGATCGGAGGCATCCAGAACGCGCCCGACGTTGATGGCGTAGCGATCTCGAACGACACAGTCACGCTGACGCTGGACGGGATCCTGCATAACAGGAACACGCCGACATACACACTCAGCTACGTCGCGCCAGGCAGTTCTCCGTTGCGTGAGACGGATGGCTCTCACGATGTGGCGGACATCTCGTCGTTCCAGTTCCAGAGCAGCACGCCGAACACCAAGCCGGCCGTCGAGAAAGCAGAGGTCGATGGCGACACGCTGACCATCACCTTCGATTTACCGCTCAAATCGGTCGCGCCGGCGAGTGCGTTCACGGTCACGGGGGCGGGTACAACCACGGTTTCCTCAACATCCTTCAGTGGTCAGATGGTCACGCTCACGCTCTCGCAAGCGGTCAGCGCGGGAGCGACCATCACCGTGTCGTACACAGTTCCCGGCTCGCCGCCACGAATCGAGGGACGAAACAATCGGGATGCGGACGCGTTCACCAATCAATCCGTCACGAACAAGACAGCGGCGCCGATACCGCAGCTCAGTAGCGCTGCGGTATCGGCCGATGGGACTGAACTGCTCCTCACCTTTTCATTGGCCCTGGACGCGTCGAGTGAGGGAGTCCCTGCCAGCTCGACCTTCTCGCTTTCCGGCACGACCTTATCGGTCGCTTCGGTATCGATTAACGGGACTTCGGTATCACTGGGGTTAAGTCCACTCGCCGACGTCGATCAAACGATCAGTGTGAGCTACACACCACCCGCCACGGAAACGGATCCGCGGCTTCACTCGTTGGCACACAGCAAAGCAGTCGCGGCATTCTCCAATCAGTCCGTGACCAACAACACCGACGGCAAGCCACGCCCACAATCAGCGACGGTCAACGAGGGATCCGTTCAGGTCAGTTTCGACCGAGCATTGGACGACCAATCAATTCCGGCTACATCGGCATTCACGGTCAGCGGAATCACGACGACCGTGTCCAGCATTGCTATCAGTGGCCAGATATTGACGCTCAGCATCGACCCAGCCGCCAGCCATGCGGACACGATCACTATCGACTACGCCAAACCCAGCAATACGCCCTTGAAGCGCAATAGCAAATCCCAGCTCGTCGACTCCTTCACCGGACTGTCAGTGGTCAACAACACTGAGGATCCGACACCGACCTTCCAGTCCGCATCGGTGGAGGCCAGCGGGCGCACGTTGACGATCACGATGTCTCACTCGTTGCTCACCAGCGCCAACGGGATTCCGGCAGCGTCGACCTTCACCCTCTCGGGGACCACGCAGGCCGCGATTCAGTCGGTGGCAGTCGATGGATCGAGTGTCCAGCTCACGCTCAATCCAGCGGCGGACCTCAATGAAACGGTACGCGTGAGTTATCAACCGCCAACGAGCTCAAATGCGCCTTCGCTGCGGAGTACAGATGGCAAGTGGAAGGTTGTGGCCTGGACGAACGAGTCGGCCACCAACAAGGCCGACGGCGTGCCCAGGCTGCTCAGCGCCACCGGGAACGCTTCCATGCTCAGGCTGGAATTCGATCGGGGGCTGGATGAGAGCGCGATCCCGCCATCAGGACAATTCACCCTCACACCCGCCAGCAAGTCTGTCAGTGGCGTCGGCATTGCCGGCAGCGTGGTGAGTTTGACGCTGTCTGAGCCTCTTGAGTACGGCGACCAGGCCACCATCGCGTACCTGGCCACTGACTCGGTCAAGTTGAAGCGCGACGGACAGGCGCTCAACGTCGCGGCGTTCAACAACGTTGCGGTCACCAACACAACTCCGGAGCCAGTGATCAGTTCCATCGTCGGCAACGTGCAGAGCATCGTGGTGACGTTCACCAAGCTTCTGGATACCTCATCGCAACCTGCAGCCTCGGCGTTCTCGCTGGGAGCAGGGCAACCGCAAGTGTCGAGCGTGACTGTCGCCACTTTGACTGTCACACTCACGCTCGCCTCTTCGTTGCAGGAAGGTGTCGCATACACACTGGCGTACACGGCGCCATCCACCTCACCATTGAGCGCCACAGACGGCACAGCGATCTCGGCGTTTTCTGAGTCGGTGACCAACAACACCGACGTCGCGCCGAGCGCGCTGTCGGCGACGGGAGACGGCTCGACGGTCGTGATCGCGTTCGACCAGGCTCTGGATTCAGGATCAGCGGTTGCCAGTGGCAGCTTCAGCATCACAGCGGAACCCGCCGCGACCATCACGGCTGTCGCTCATGGAGATCGCTCACTGTCGTTGACACTGTCCCGGGCGCTTCGTGAGGACGAGACCACCTCGATTGCGTACACGATGCCCACTACTCAAGGCATTGCGGATTCCAGTGGGCACCGAACGTCGTCGTTTTCCCTGACCGTCAATAACCAGACGGATACCGCGCCGGTCCCGATGCTCGGCACGGTAGAGGACAAAACCATCACGATCGTCCTCGACCAGGAACTGTTTGCGGACCCGCGTTTTGAGGAAGCGGATGGCTATCCGGTTGAACACTTCACCCTGCTCGGTAGCGACGCGACGATTGAGTTCATCTACGTCTCAAATAAGGGGGAGGGCGGAGTCGGCAAGATTGAGATCACGCTCTCGCGTGAGATTGGCGAAGAGGAAGAACTGTCGATCCGCTATTTCCCCAACAGCGGCACCATTCGGATTCGCGACAACGATGCTGGGAAACAACGCGCTCAGATCAACAACTATGCGCTGGAAAATCTGAATGACCAACCACCGGCCGTGGCGTCGGCGGTCGTCAATAGCGCCTCGTTAACCGTGACATTCGACCAGGAGCTTGACGCCGATTCCAAGCCGGCGGTGACCGCGTTTGCCATTGCGCCCGACGGACCGACGATCACGGCGCTTTCCATTGCCGACAAGGTGTTGACGCTCGCCCTCACGGAATCGGTCACAGAGGACGTGGAGTACACGCTGTCATATACGCCTCCCGAGACGAACGGCCTGCGTGACGAAACCGACAACCTGGTCATTGCGTTCTCGCAGACGGTCGATAACGCAACCGACTACGCTCCGTTCCCCGTCTCGATCAGGACTGACACTGAGGGCGAACTTGTTCTACTTGCGTTCGACCAACGCCTGGATCCATCAGTCAGCATCGACACCTCATGGTTCACACTGAATCCATCGGTCGAAATCAACTCTGTGGTCATCGATCCAGACAATGCCGCTGGAGTGCAGCTGAAAATCATCCTGGACACTCCCAACTCGCTCCGAGAGGGCATATCGATTGCGCTGAGTTATCAGGCGCCGTCAGACGGAGGTCTACAGGACGACGATGCCGGCAACTCCGTAGTTTCGTTCAACAAGCCGGTGGTGAACGCCATAGACGATGCGCCGGAGGTTGAACAGATCACGGTCAACGGCGACAGACTCGAGATCGAGTTCAATCAGCCCCTGGACCCTGACTCCATCCCGCCTGCAAATTGTCAAGAGCTGGAGGATGAGGGCCATCACGACTTTTGCGAGCAGAATCCGGACGTGCACTGGTTTGTGGTCGAACTCAATGGCGATTCAGACGTTCCCGTTGAGATGGTCGCACTCAAGCAGCGAATCGTCGCGCTGGTATTGGCTCAGCGAGTCACGCCCGGCGATGTCATCCAGGTCGAGTACCAGCCTCACTCTGCTCCGCCTGACAGGAATCTTCGGGACACGTCATCACCGGCCAACCAGGTCGAGGCGTTTGTTTCCGATTCGGTCACGAACATCACGCCAACACAGGCCGTCACAGCCAACATGGATCGGGCGAACCCCACAGAGATTACGGTCGAATTCGACGGCGAGTTGGCCAAGTCCGCCAAACTCGATTCGAGTTCCATCGTTGTCACTGTCGACAAAGCTCAGGTACCTGGCGAGCATGCATATTCCCTGGGCAAGCGGTTGACCGTGAGCCTCGCCGATGCGGTTCCTGAGTGCTCGGCGTTGTCGCTTTCCTCGAGCGCGGACGGACCTCCACTGCTGGATATCGCAAACAGGGCAGTGCTGGCATTCAGCTTTGATATTCCCAACCTGATCACCTCGACCTGGGGGTTGCGGTGCGTACATTCGAATTACGGCGGACTGGCGCTGACCTTCACTGACTCAGGCGTGCCCGATCTGTCCGGCTATGAGTGGGGTCTCACAGTCAATGGTGAAGAACGGGACCTGAGCACAGAGACGTCCGACTCCGTTCTGCTGCTGCTCCCGACGCAGCCGATTTGCGCAGGGGATGCAGTCGAGATCCAATACTCAAACCCCGAGGAGGACGAGGAGCTTCACCTGCAGCGAAACATCGCACAGGCGGCGCCCTGTGTGGTATCAGCAG
>RKRS01000048.1 GCA_007571275.1 Dehalococcoidia bacterium | reverse complement strand
CAGTGAACCCCCACTCTTCATGGAGTTTATGCGCTTGGTCGGCGGCTTCAATGCCGTCCCTACCGCCGATGCCGCGGTAGACACGGATCCTGTCTCGGGCATGCCCACCGAGGAGCATATAAACCGGCAAGCCTGCTGCCTTACCACTGATGTCCCAAAGGGCATGATCAACAGCCGAAATAACGGCAAGTCCGGCACCACCGGCTGGAAAACGGAACTGCTGATGCAGTTTCATCATGATATACTCAATCCGCCTCGGGTCATCACCCTGAATCATCTCAAAGATGTAATCGGCAATCGGTTCAACAGAGAGGTCTGGCCCCGTGGAGTAGGCTTCTCCCCACCCGTAAAGTCCTTCGTCCGTTTCTATTTTGATGAGTCCACGCGGACGGTTACCAAACCGCGCCATAAAGGTTCTGATAGCAGTAATTCTCATTTTTTTATCTATGGTCCTCCGTTCTTTATAGCAGTCAGCTGTCAGGACATTCGCCACGAAAGCCGAAGCCATTCTCAGCAGTCCGCAAGAGGTTTTCGAGTAAAAGAAAGCTATCTTTGCTGATGGCTGAAAGCAATGACGCAGTCATTGCGCCCTGACCGCTGAAGGCCAATTACCATGGATGTGTCCGAAACGGTGATGCAGGCAATCCTTCTTTGTTCACCAAATTAGGTTCAGCACTTTGATGCCAACCGAATCGGACTGCAACAGGATTCGCGACCGTGTCACTGGAAACGACAATTGTGTCGCCATCAATCGTCGCGCCTGCTTCGACGAATTGCTGGTCTTCGCCCGCAATTTCAAACCATATGAGAGGTTTCTCATCTCGCGTCATCAGCCCGCTACCCACATAGTCGAAACTGAGCCGAATTGTGTTTCCATCTACTGTCATCGATTTGTAGAGTGGCCCGGAGTAAGTTACATCATCTCTACCGTATGTCTTTGCAAGTGCCCATAATGCAAGCCGTCTGCCGACATCCTGCTTGTTTCTCGGATGGATGTCCCTGAGATTGCCGATGTCTGTTGTTACAGCCATGCCGGTATTTGGGACAGATAGCGTTGTCGTTTGTGCTTCCCAAATTTGGGGCAAGAAAAATGGGCTGGCGTTCCGCCCGCCGTAATTGAACGGAGCGAGTTGAACAAAATAGAACGGAAAATCACCTTGTCCCCAGACCTCGCGCCACCCGTTAATGAGTGCTTTCATTTTCTCGTGGTAGAGCATACCGTCCCGGAGGTTCGACTCACCTTGATACCAAAGTGCGCCACGTATAGCGTACGGAACAAGGGGATGCACCATACCGTTGTAAAGCCCTGTGGGTCTCGCTTGGTGTCTCAAAGAATGTCTGTTGTTAGGCATCTGCGTAAGACGTGCGCCAGTTTCTAATGCCACCCGCGTCTCCGCTATCCACGCTTCAATGTCCTTCATTTTTTGCGGCAGCTGCTCACGATAAGTGGCGTGCGCTTCCTGAATTTCTTTGGATATGGATTCAAGAGCAGGCACACTGGTGAAACCAGCGGGCGGGGTCCACGGCTCAATGCGAGTACCACCCCAGGAAGTGTTGATTAATCCGATCGGTACATCAAGGTTTTTATAGAGTTTCCGTCCGAAATAGTAGGCAACAGCCGAAAAATTTGCGATTGTCTCTGGCGTGGTTTCGTACCAGTCTGCCTCTACATCATTCTGAAGCAGCCCCGACGGGACCCGCGGTATATAGAGCAGTCGGATATTCGGATAGTTCGCTGCGGCGATTTCTGCCTCACTGTCCTTTGAGGCACTCACAGACCACTGCATGTTTGATTGTCCAGAACAGACCCAAACTTCTCCAAAAAGGATGTTTGTCAACTCCAGGGTGTTACTACTGCTGACTTTGAGTATATAGGGGCCGCCTGCAGCCATTGCCGGAAGTTCAGTTCGCCAATTGCCTTCTGCATCAGCAACCGCGGTAGTTGAGAAAAGTGGTTCATTCCCTTCGTCTTCGGTACGCACAAGCCAGCGGCAATGTTCGCCGGCGAAGGCGTTGCCGCCAATGCGCTGGCCGAGCTGACGATGGACACCTGGATCGCTTTCGCTCGCAGTGGCGACCCGAGCACAGACAATCTGTCCTGGCCCAGGTGGGATACGGATACGCGCCAGACCGTCGTCTTGGGGGAGTCAGCCCGAGTCGAGGACGACTTCCGCGGCGAGGAGGTCGCCGCCTGGGAGGGCGTGCTCTGAATTGGGGAAACATGCTGGTCTGGATGAGCGTAGAGCTGGAGATGCTCTATGGCCGTCAGCAATAGTACTGTCAACACAATCTGGTTGGCGGATAACATGGATGCGCTGCCAAGTATTGCAAGCGACTCCATACCACTGATCTATATTGATCCGCCTTTCAATACCGGGAAAAAGCGCGCGCATCAACGAATTCGTGTGGAACGAGACGAATCGGATGGGGACCGCGTCGGGTTCAATGGGCGTCGCTATCGCTCGTTGCCGGACGCACCCTCTGTTTCCTATGCAGATACCTTCGATGATTTCCTCCAATTTCTTCGATGCCGTATCGTTGAACTACATCGTATCCTCGCTCCATCCGGCTCACTGTTCTTTCATATAGATAGCCGCGAGTCACATTACTGCAAAATCATGCTCGATGAGATATTCGGACGCCAACAGTACATGAACGAGATCGTGTGGGTCTATGATTTCGGTGGTCGCTCGAAATCGCGCTGGTCAGCGAAACACGACGTGATCTTCTGGTACACGAAGAACAATGCGCACTATACGTTCCGCTATGATGACATCGACCGCATTCCGTACCTGGCGCCTGGCCTGGTCACTGATGAGAAAGCAAAACGAGGCAAGACTCCAACTGATGTCTGGTGGCAGACCATTGTTCCCACGAATGGGCATGAACGCACTGGTTATCCAACTCAGAAACCTCTGGCTGTGCTCGATCGGATCGTACGTGTCCATTCCAATCCCGGCGATCTGGTACTTGATTGTTTCGCAGGCTCTGGCACTACAGGTGTTGCCGCGGCAAAGAATGATCGTAACTATCTGTTGATCGACAACAATCCCGATGCAACCCGGATCATGGCGCAGCGTTTGGCATATTCCAACCCTCGTCATGTCGGCTTCAAGTTTGATGCAGAGATGACCGAGCCGCGACAACGAAAATTAATCCCAGAGAGCGCATGCTAGGCTTCAGGCGATGATCCCACGGGCGCGTAGGTCGGCCAGCGCTTCTTCGCTGTAGCCGGCGCTGGCCACGATTGCGTTCGTATCGCGTCCCAGCGGTGGCGATGATCCCTGTGGCGACGTGGGCGTCGCGCTCATTTTCAACAGCGGACCCACCTGACGCTGAGGGCCCGAGAGGTCGTGAGTCAGGTCGACGACCATCCCGTTCGCCTCGATCTGTGGATCGTCCGCGAGTTCCTCCGGGAAGCGAATCGGACCGCTGGGGACGCCGTGAGCCTCGAACCGTTCCAGCCAGTAGTCGGTGGTTTGGGCACGGACGCGCGCTTCGACCTCACGAACGCTCGCCACTGCTTGGGCAAGCTGGTCCGGATCAGTCGGATCCAGATTAGGATCGGCGAAGCCGAGGAAGTCGGTCTCCAGCGCCGCCCGCACCTTCGCCCACAGCGATGCCGAGAGCGCGCCAATCGCGACCGCCCCATCGCGCGTCTCGTAGCAGCGGTAGTAGATGTTGAGCGCTCCCTGCGCGCCGCGATCCTTGTAGACCTCCTGCAGCTCGGCGTAGGGCGCTCCGTGCGCTCGCAGCTCGTTGAGACGCGCCATCTTGGCCTCGGGCAAGGCGTCGGCGGCGGGCAGTTGCATGACCGAGCTGCCCTGCATCGCCAGTGCCGTGTTGAGCAGGGTCGTCTCCACCATCTGACCCTCGCCAGTTTGCTGACGATGGAAGAGCGCCGCGCAGACACCGAGCGCGATCACGATGCCAGTGCCATAGTCAGCGACCGGCGAGGAGACCGGCGACGGCGCGGTGCCGTTGTCGTCAAGCTTGCCGTCCAACGCCATCAGTCCCGAGACAGCCTGTGCGACGATGTCGTAGCCCGGTCGCTGCGCCCAGGGTCCCTGGCGTCCGAAGGCTGTGTTGTCGACGTAGATCAGGTCGGGTCGAATCGTGCGCAGGGTGTCGTAATCGAGTCCCAGTCGAGCCGCGACATCGGGGCGATAGTTGATCACGACGACGTCGATGTCGGGGATCAGCTTGTGCACGATGGCCTGCGCCTCGGGGTCGCGGAGAGCGAGCACGAGCGAACGCTTGCCGCGATTCAATGACTGAAACCATTTCGACTCGCCCGGCATGAACTGGGAGAACTGTCGCCAGGCCTCGCCCTCAGGCGGTTCGACCTTGATCACCTCGGCGCCCATGTCGGCCAGATTCTGGCAACCGAACGGGCCGGCGATGATCTGGGAAAATTCCAGCACGCGAATGCCACTGAGCGGACCGGTATGCGGAGAGCCTTCATATGTGGTGGTCATGTTCGCTACCCTTTCGCTCGAACGGGATGAGATGAACAGCGCTGCGATCCGTGAGTTGGGATCGCCAACGAACTGAGCGATCACAGTGAAAGCAGTATCTGCGATGAATGTCTTACGGTTGACCACCCTGTTATTGGTGAGCGCGGTCGCGGCCCTGATCGCCGCTGCCTGCAGCGATCCGATACCGGAATATTCCGACGCCGCCATGCAGGTTGCGATGCCGACGGAAACGTCGTTCGCCGACGCGACGGAGTCGGCCGGGCTGATGTACGTCCAGCACGAGGCTCGCCGGCCAGGCGACTGTCTGTTCGACAACATCATGCGCGCAACGGAGGAAGAGCGCTCGGGCACGCTCTGTGATGCGGAGCGGATGACCGGCGGCGCAGCCGCGGGCGACTTCGACGGCGACGGCGCGACCGATCTGATCGTGACGCGGCTTGACGGTCATGATCTGCTCTTCCGTAACCTCGGCGACGGCACGTTTGTAGACGTATCGGGCGAAATGGGTTTGCAGGACTGGAATCTGCAGTCCAATGGCGCGGTCTGGGGCGACGTTGACAACGACGGAGATCTCGATCTCTTCATCACGACCATCGGCGATACGCGGCATTACCTGTTTATCAACGACGGGGGAACGTTCAACGAAGAGGCGATGGAGCGCGGCGTCGCTGTCGCGACCGGCGATCGGCGGATTGGATTTTCCGCCGCGTTTGGCGACTACGATCTCGACGGGTTCCTCGATCTGCACGTGACCGAGTGGCGACCGGCGCAGCTCGTCGGGGAGGCTGTGGCTGGGGTTCGGCTGCTGCGCAATCGGGGCGCGGAAGCGCCGGGCCATTTTGAGGACGTGACGGACGCCGCCGGCGTGCAGATGGAAGGCGTGATCTCACAGACGCAGGCTCAGCTGACCGAAGGCACGTTCGCCTTTGGCTCAACGTTCGTTGACCTCGACGGCGACGGCTGGCCGGAGCTGGCGGTGGCGTCCGACTTCGGTACCAGTCGGTTGTTCTGGAACAACGGCGACGGCACCTTCTCGGACGGTACGTTGGACGCTCGCGTCGGGACGGCGCAGAACGCGATGGGCACGACGTTCGGCGACTACGACGCCGATGGCGATTTGGACTGGTTCGTCACTTCGGTGTTCTCGTTCCAGCGCGGGAGTCCCGGTGGCGACGAGGAGGGAACCAAGGACGGCAACCGCCTCTTCCGCAACGACGGCGACCGTCGCTTCACGGATGCCACGGATGAAGCGGGCGTCCGCAATGGATCATGGGGTTGGGGCGCCGCCTTCTTCGACGCAGACAACGACGGTGACCTCGATCTGACGATGACCAACGGCATGGAGATGATGCCTGGGTTCGATGCCGATGCCATGCGTTACTGGGAGAACATCGGCGGGGGACAGTTTGATGTCCGCAGCACGGAGGTGGGCCTGGACGACATCGAAGACGGCAAGGGTTTGCTCGTCTTTGATGCGGATGGCGACGGCGACCTCGATGTCTTCGTGGTCAACAATGCCTCCGAGCCCCGGCTCTATCTGAACAAGTCGAGTGGCACAGGCGGATGGCTGCGAGTCTCGCTTGAGGGCACGACGAGCAATCGACAGGGGCTGGGCGCCCGCGTCACGTTGAACGCGACAGGGCTGCCCGAACAGATTCGCGAGATGGGCGTGTCGAGCCACTTCCTCGGGCAGAGCGAGGACGCGTTGCACTTTGGCCTGGCCGACGCCACAAGCGCAGACCTGATCATCCGCTGGCCAGCCAGCGGCCTGGTCACGACGCTGACGGAAATCCCGGCCAACAGCTGGATTCAGGTGACCGAAGGCGAGCCTGGCTACGATGTGCTGTCCCGCTAGCGCCGCGCTCTTTGGGGAATGTTGCGGGCGCGACAGATACTGGGGCGCGTCCCGTGCGATATTGAGGGCAGGACTGGACGGGAGGCGTCTGGGGTCTGGAAGCGCGTGAAGTCCGCCGGTCATCTACCGGCAGCACTGAGAGCCTTGCGGACGGGCCGTTGGGAACACACAGTCCGCCTAGATCGATTTCCCCATGGTTGGCAGAAACAGTGAACACGTCTACGACGTCGTGGTTGTTGGCGCGGGCGCGGCTGGGGTGGGCGTCGCGGTCACCCTCATGCATGCCGGCGTTGAGAACTTCGTGGTGCTCGAACGCCGTAGCGTCGGATCGTCGTTCGCGTCGTGGCCGGCGGAGACCCGCCTCATCACACCCTCGTTTGCGACCAATTCGATCGGCATGCTCGATCTGAATTCGATTGCGATTGGTACGTCGCCTGCCTACAGCTTGGGCGTCGAGCACCCGACCGGTCAGGACTATGCGCGGTATGTGCAGGGCGTCGCGCGGTTCTTTGCGGTGCCGGTGTATGAGGATGTCGATGTGGTGCAGGTTGCGGCGGTCGATGACGGATTTCGCATCGATACGGTTGGCGAGGTCTTCTGGGCGAAGCATGTGATCTGGGCGGCCGGCGAATTTCAGTATCCGCAGCTGAGCGGGTTCGAGGGCTGTCAGTGGTGTCGGCATACTGCGACGGTCGCGAGCTATGACGATCTGGACGGCGACGACTTTATCGTGGTGGGCGGCTACGAAAGTGGCATTGACGCGGCCTATCACCTGGCGTACTGCGACAAACGGGTGCGGGTATTCGACATGAATTGCCCGTGGGAGGAAGAGAGTTCCGATCCCAGCATCGCGCTCGCCCCATTCACGCTTGAGCGGATGCAGGAGCAGCCGTTCGTTGAGCAGGTGGAGCTGTTTCCGAATACGACGGTCGAATCGGTCGCCCGCAGGAACGGTGTTTATGAAGTGACGGTTCAGGACGGACGTCGGTTCCAAACCCGCACGCAGCCGCTGTTGGCAGGTGGGTTTACGGGCAGTCAGCGGTTAGTGGCAGACCTGTTTGAGCAGCGCGATGACGGCTCTCTGCTGCTGAGCGAGGACGATGAATCGACCATCACGCCGGGTATCTTCCTCTGCGGCCCCGCCGTTCGCCACAATGATCACATCTTCTGCTTCATCTTCAAGTATCGGCAGCGTTTCGCCGTCGTCACCAAAGCGATTGCGACCTCACTCGGTCTGCCGGCCGAAGACTTGGAGGAGTACCGCAAGTGGGGGATGTATCTCGATGATCTCTCCTGTTGCGGTCAGCAGTGCGCGTGCTGATCGGGAACGAGCGCGAGGGCGTCGCGGGACGCAGTCGTCTGTCCCGGGCGCTGAGCGTCAAGTGGTTGGGGCAAACTGTTGCCAGCCTCTGCTGGATCGGCAGCATGCTGGCCTACGGGATCGAGTCCAGCGGAGATTGGTTGCAGCTGTGCGCCGCCTCCGCCTGGCTGCTGGCCAACCTGGCGGTGCTTGTGTCTGCGGAGGCTGACTGACGGGGCTACGCTTCCGCGTTGACCTCGTTGATCAGGTGCATGAAGCGTTCGAGGTTCACGATCCGTTCGCGAACGGTCGCGCCCTCAACGCCGGCGCGGAAGGTGTTCACTCCGGCGTCGCGGTACACGCGGAGACGCTCTTTGATGTCCTCGTCGTTACCGATCACGTTGATCTTGTAGGCCAGCTCGACAGGTACCCGCTCGCGGGCGAGATCGCGCTCTCCGGCAATCCAGAGCCGCTGCACTTCCTTGGCCGCGTCGGCCCAGCCCTGGCGACAGAAGGCGTCGTTGTAGAAGTTGGTCTTGGCTGAGCCCATCGCGCCCAGTGTGAAGGCGATACCGCGTGCGTGGCGGGCCGCGTCACGCTCGGGATCGTCGCTGAAGACGACCCCGCCGCCCGCCTCGAGGTCGATCTCGTCGATGCTGCGTCCGGTGCGTTCGGCGCCGATGCGAATGTCATCGAAGAAGACGTCGGCGGTTTCGGGGATGAAGGAAGAGGCAAGCCAGCCGTCGGCGACCTCGCCGCACATCTGCAGGCTGCGTGTTCCGAGCGAGGCCAGGTAGATCGGCGGCGGTTGCACCGGCGGCGAGCCGGAGCGGATCGCCTTGCCCTCGCCGTCGGGCAAGGGCAGGGTGTAATGCCAGCCGTCGTAGACAACCCGCTCGCCGTTGCAGACCATGCGCACGATCTCGGCGGTCTCTTTGAGACGTGAGGTCGCTCGGGCAAAGGGCACGCCGTGCCAGCCTTCGATCACCTGTGGTCCGGACGTCCCCAGACCGAGCAGGAATCGGCCGCCTGACATTGATTGCAGGCTCATCGCGGTCATCCCAATCAAAGCGGGTGTGCGAGTGCCGCCCTGGATGATGCCGGTGCCGAGTTTGATGGTCTCCGTCTTGCCAGCGAGGTAGGCGAGCGGCGTGATGCCGTCATAGCCCCAGGCCTCGGCCGACCAGATGGAATAGACGCCCAGCTTTTCCGCCTCCTGCGCATAGAGCGCGGCTGAGTCCCAGTCGTCGATGTGGTCGCGGTGCAGGCCGATCGCCACTCGCATCGGTGTGCGCGTCATGAGGGGTAGCCTTCGGTCTCTTTGATCGCGTTGACCTGGCCAACGTGGTCGAGGTCGTGGACGCGCTGGAACATAAACCAGGCGCGAGAATGCAGAGGGCCAAAGAACGGATGCGACGGGCGAGGCTCCGTCGCGGGCGGCTCCGGCAATCCGTCGATCACGTTGGCGAAGCGACGCGAGTCGTCACGCAGGGCGTCGACCAGCTCGGGCCATGAGAGCTCCGCGGCGCGTTGAGCAGGGTCGATCGCGCCAATGCCCTGCGGTCC
This sequence comes from Dehalococcoidia bacterium, assembly GCA_007571275.1. GTDB lineage: Bacteria > Chloroflexota > Dehalococcoidia > Bin125 > Bin125 > Bin125. Next base: position 22,758 of record RKRS01000048.1, on the reverse strand, counting down.
GAGATTTGGCTCGCGGCCGAAGGCGAGGTTGGCGATCATGTCAGCATTGCGGCGCGAGCCGTCGAGCACGTGCTGGGCGACCTCCTCGATCGACCAGTCGTCCGCGCCCGGTTTCCAGGCGGCCTGCTCGACGCTGACGCGGTCGAGCGTGCCAAGAAATTCAAGTCGCGCTGCGACCACACGCGGCCAGAGCGTCAGCCAGGAATACTTCTCCGCCTGCCCCAGCAGGTAACTGCTGACGCGCTGGACTTCGTCGTTGCTGATTGCGCGTTGCGGCATGTCAGTCTCCCTTAGCGACCCTGGAAGTTTGGATCACGCTTCTCCATGAAGGCGCGGACGCCCTCTTTGAAGTCGTCGGACTGCATCAGCGGCAGCAACTGCAGGTAGATGTGATCGACGGCGGACTCGAACGGTTCGTCCATGCCCAGCCGCATCATCCGCTTGGTCGCCTGCACGGACAGCGGCGCGTTGGCGGCGATCTCCTCAGCCAGCTCGAGGGTGCGGGTCATCAGTGCGTCGTGCGGAACGACTTCGTTGACCAGGCCGACATCGAGCGATTCCTGCGCGTCGAGCACGCGGCCGCGGAAGGCGACCTCGGCCGCGCGCGCCCAGCCGAGCAGGCGCGGCAAAATCCAGGTCCCGCCCGATTCTGGCAGCACGCCGCGACGCGCGAAGACGGCGCCCATCTTGGCGCGGTCGGAGGCGATCCGGATGTCGGCCAGCAGGGCCATGTCCATGCCATAGCCGGCGGCGGCGCCGTTGACCGCGCAGATCACGGGCTTGTCCATCTTGTTCAGGACGACCGGCGGCGCGTCGCGCAGGTCGAACAGCGAGTAGCCGCGCCGCTCGCCCTCAGCGGAGGCCGCGCCCAGTCGCTGTTGTTGGTCGACCAGATCAAGCCCGGAGCAGAAGCCCCGCCCGGCGCCGGTCAGCACGATCACGCGAACATCGGGATCGCGCTGGCAGGCGATCAGTTGAGCCGAGAGCGCCTCGAGCATCTCCTGAGAGATGGCGTTGAGTCGCTCGGGTCGGTTGAGTGTGATGATCGCGACGGTTCCGCGCTGCTCAAACAGCAGCGTCTCGGTCGCGGGAGCGGTCAGGGTGGTCATGGACTCTCCAGATCGTTGGCGTTTCCCTGAGTGTATCTATGCCTGCCCTTGTTGCACCCCAGGCCCTGTCTACATTCCCACGGGAGCGCTGGATCCTCGCTGCTCTCCCTCTGGGGGAAGCTGTCCCGTAGGGACTGAAGGATGCGCCCGGTTGCCCCCCACTGTCTTCGGCATCTCCTCCCAGAGGGGGCAGCATGGATCTCAGCCCTACGCCAAAGCAGTCGCTGACTCGGGAGCGACGGCATCGGCATCGGTCTTGGTCTGGAAGGTATATTCATCGCCGACACGGTCAACGACGATGGTCGCCCCCTCAGCGAACTCGCCGGCGATCAGGAGCTTGCTGAGTGGGTTCTCGATTCGCCGTTGGAAGACGCGCCGCAGCGGTCGCGCGCCGAAGGCGGGATCATAACCGTCGCGCGCGAGCTGACGGCGAGCGGCGTCAGTCAGCTTGATGTTTCGTCCGACATCCGCCAGGCGACTCTGCTCTTCCTTGACGATCAGGTCCACGATCTCCAGCAGCTCTTCCGCGCTGAGTGGATCGAAGACCACGATCTCATCGACGCGGTTGAGGAACTCCGGTCGGAAGAAATCGCGCAGTGCGCGTTCCGAGTCACGGGCGCGTTCGTCGTACGAGCCGGCGAAACCGAGATTGCTGGATGGTCGCGCGGTTGTGCCCAGGTTGCTGGTCATGATCACGACCGTGTTGCGGAAGTCAACCGTGCGTCCCTGACCGTCGGTGATGCGCCCGTCGTCCAGGACTTGCAGCAGCAGATTGAAGACATCGGGGTGCGCCTTCTCGATCTCGTCGAGCAGGACGACGCGAAAGGGGCGTCGGCGGATTAGCTCGGTCAGGCCGCCGCCGTCGTCATAGCCGACGTAGCCAGGCGGAGCGCCGACGATGCGGCTGACCGTGTGTCGCTCCTGGTACTCGGACATGTCGAGGCGAACGAGCGCATCCTCGGAGTCGAAGAGATATTCGGCCAGCGCCTTGGCCAGCTCGGTTTTGCCGACGCCTGTCGGTCCGACGAAGATGAAGGAACCGATCGGTCTGGTTGGGTCTTTCAACCCGGCGCGGGCGCGACGAATGGCGTCGGAGACGACTGTGACCGCCTCAGACTGACCGATCACGCGGTCATGCAACTCTTCCTCGATGCGCAGCAGGCGCGCGTCGTCATCGGCCAGCATGCGGCTGACGGGAATGCCGGTCATCTCGCCGACGAGTTCGGCGATGTCACGCTCGTAGACCGTGTCGCGTGCAGCATGTTGGGCGTCCCAGTCGTCGCGGCTGGTCTGCGCTTCATCCTGGATCGTGAGCAGTTCCTGCTTGATCCGCGCGGCGGTTTCATAATCCTCGCGCTGCGCGGCGGCTTCCTGCTCGGCCTTGAGCTCGGCGACCCGGCCTCGCAACTCGACGACCCGCGCCGGTGGCGACTGATTGTCGATCACCAATCGTGAAGCCGCTTCATCGATCAGGTCGATTGCCTTGTCGGGCAGGCGGCGTTCGGTCAGATAACGCTGGGACAGTCGGACAGCGGCGGCGATGGCATCGTCGCTGATTTGGATGCCGTGGTGCGTTTCGTAACGCGGCTTGAGCGCGGCCAAGATGGTGGTCGCGTCCTCAGTCGACGGCTCATCCAGATAGACGGGCGCGAAGCGACGTTCGAGCGCCGCGTCCTTCTCGATGTGCTTGCGGTACTCGTCCAGGGTCGTCGCGCCGACGACGTGCAGCTCGCCGCGGGCCAGCGGCGGCTTGAGCATGTTGGCGGCGTCGATCGCGCCCTCGGCCGCGCCCGCTCCCACAACCGTGTGTAGCTCGTCGATGAAGAGGATGACCTGACCGTTCGCTTCGCGGACTTCGTCGATCACCGACTTGAGTCGCTCTTCGAACTCGCCGCGGAACTTGGCTCCAGCCAGGAGCATGCCCATGTCCAGCGACATCAGACGCTTGCCGCGCAGGTTTTGCGGGACATCGTCGGCGGCCATGCGCTGCGCCAGCGCCTCCGCGATGGCCGTCTTGCCAACGCCGGCCTCACCAATGATCACGGGATTGTTCTTGGTGCGCCGATTGAGAATCTGCAATACGCGACGGATTTCCACGTCGCGACCGATGACCGGATCGAGCTTGCCCTCGGAGGCGAGCCGTGTGACGTCGGTGGCGTAGCGGTTGAGCGCGTCGTAATGCGACTCCGCGTCGGGCTGGTCGAGCCGCCGCGAGCCGCGGATCTGTTGTAGAGCGCTATAGAGACGCTCGGTGGTGATGCCGTGTGAGCGGATGATCTGCGCGGTTGGGCCGCCGGTATCTCCGCTAATCGCGATCAACAGGTGCTCAACCCCGACGTACTCATCGTTCAGTCGTTCGGCCTCGACGTTGGCGCGTTCGAGCAGTTGCACCACGCGCGGCGTGACGGTCAGCTGGACCACGTCATAGCTGAGTCGTGGGGCCACGTCGATGGCTGCGTCGGCGTCGGCGCGGAAGCGCGCGCGATCGACGTTGAGCGCGTTGAGCAGGTCATGGGCCAGTCCGTTGTCGACACGCGCGATGCTGGCGAGCAGATGCTCCACGTCCCACTGGGCATGCCGCTTTTCGCGCACCAGCTGCTGCGAGGCTTCGAGTAGCTGTTGGGCCTGGTTGGTGAATCGATCTCGTCGCATCATCGTCGTCGCTCCATTCCTGAGCTTGTTGTCTGTGTGGTCCGTACTGCGGGAAGCTGTAGGTCGCGGACGCGCTGCAGCTCCCGCTTGAGTTGTCGGTTTTCGTCCTGGAGTTCGTCGATCTGCTGTCGCAGTCGCAGAATGATGTCGGCGCCGGCGAGATTGACGCCGAGCTCATCGATCAAGCGTCGGATCACGAGCAACCGCTCAATGTCGGCCTGGCTGTAGAGTCGCTGGCGGCCGGCTGTCCTCGCCGGGATGAGCAGCCCTTCGCGTTCGTAGGTGCGCAACGTTTGCTGATGCACGCCAACGAGCTGGGCCGCGATGCGAATGGTGTAGACGGGCCGGTCGCTCATCAGTCACCGCTCTCCAGATCGCGCAGTTGTTGATAGAGGTTGATCTGCTCGGGCGTGAGCTGATTCGGCAGCTTCAGGGAGACCTCCGCGAGGATGTCTCCGCGCCCTGCACGCTTGAAACGCGGCATGCCCTGCCCACTCAGTCGGAACACGCGTCCGCTCTGGGTACCGGGCGGAATCCGCAGCGCCAGCCCGCCACCACCGCTGAGCGTGGGTACGACGGCTTCACCGCCAAGCGCGGCGGTTGTGACCGGCACATCGACCTGGACTCGCAGATCATCGCCGTCGCGCTTGAAGACGGGATCGTCGTCGACATGGACGATCAGGTAGAGGTCGCCAGGTTGAGCCTGGGCTGGGTAGGGAGACTCCTCGCCCTTGCCGGAAATCTTGATCCGTGAACCGCTATCCACGCCGGGCGGAATTGTGACTTCAAGGCGTGATCCACTCGAACCGCGCTGCACGGTGCGGGTGGCGCCGCGAAAGGCTTCACGCAGCGAGACGCTGAGGTTGTGCTCGATGTCTCGCCCGCGGTGGGGCGCCTGCGCGGCTCGCGCGCCGCCGTGCGCGCCGAACAGGCTGCCGAAGATGTCGCCAATATCTCCCAGATCGCCGAGGTTGGCGTTCGTGAAGTCGAAGTGGACGTTGCCCTGCTGGCCGCCGAACGGTTGGTGGCTCCCGAATCCGCCGAAGCCCCCGCGTTGACGCTGCAGTTCCTCCAGCTGGTCAGCGTGTTCCCACTGGTCGCCCCACTTGTTGTAGGCGGCGCGCTTCTTCTCGTCCGAGAGCACGTCGTGCGCTGAGTTGATCTCCTTGAACCGCGCCTCAGCGTCGCGGTCGCCACCGGTCACGTCCGGGTGATATTGGCGGGCGAGCTTGCGATAGGCGGACGTGATGTCGCGATTGGACGCGTCGTGGGGCACGCCGAGGACCTGATAAAAATCTCTGGACATCCCTGCCCCTTTCTTGATAGCAATACTATCAGCTATTCGATGATCGATGGAGTCATGTATCCAGATTTACATCTAATCACTTGGATAAGTTGAGTGATTGACTATAAGGTTTGTTCAAGAAGTCAGGCAGCACCGGGGCTGGCTGACCATGACAACCCAGAAAGGGACGAGTGATGAGCAAGATTCTGATTCGTGATCCATTCGCCGAGTTCGACAGCCTGTTCAGCAGCGCCTTCGGACGACGCCACCGCCGGCCGTCGGCGCCCGTGCCGACCAGCAACTGGACCCTTCCGGTCAACGTGTACGAGACCGACGAAGGGGTCGGGATTGAGGCCTGGGTTCCCGGTTTCCAGGAAGACGAGATCGCGGTGACCGTCGACGATGGTCAGTTGCGCATCCACGCCGAGCGCTCCAGCGACCTGGAGTCGGAGAACGGCGCCGGCGAGGATCGCAAGTACCGCCGCCGCGAGGTGCGGCGCACCGTGCTCTCGCGCAGCTTCCGCCTGGATCCTGCGTATGACGTTTCGAAGATCTCGGCGCACCTGGCCAGTGGCGTCCTGGAACTGTCGCTGCCCAAGTCGGCCGAGTCCACGCCGATGCGCATCGCGATTGGCGCCGCCGCCAGCGAGGCGGGCGCTGAGGTGATCGCTGACAGCGACGAGAGCTAACCGCGGCTACGGCGCCAGCCGGCAATCATCATCGACCCACGAGTGGCTCCTCCGTCCCGGTGGCGGAGGAGCCACTGTGGGTTAACCTGCATTCATGGTGCAACGCATGTTGGCGCTCGTTCCCGACGAACAGGCGCGGGCGCAAATCGACCTGGTCCGCGCCCTGTACGACCGTGAGCAGGTCGACGCAACCCCGCCGCACATCCCGCTCACCGACCAATTCGACGATCACTACGGCCTGGAAGACCTTCAGCAGATGCTGGAGATCATCCTCGGTCTGTTTCATCCCTTCATGCTTGAGCTCGGCGCGCCGCAGTCGTGGTACGACAATGGCGAGCATCTGCTGCAGATGGTCGCAGAGCAGGGCGCAGACGACGCGCAGCGCATCTCGGGGATCGTCTACCGAGACCTGTTCCCCGAACAGGCGCCGAACGCGCTGATTCGCTCGCGCTCACCGCTGGAACGCACCGCACTCACGGTTGGCCGCTTCCGACGCGAGGCTGAAGCGTTGCAGGCCGCGGCATCACTGTCGGCGCAGCGCTATTTTCTGGTCGTCACCCACGTTGGCGTCTTCGACGCTAACGAGCAGTCGGATGGTCACTCGGGCTGGTCGCTGCGGCGCGCGTTGCCGCTCGGCTCGCAGATGGCTGATCACTAACCCGATCGTCATCATCCGCTTCCTGATTAGAGTACGCTGAGCCTGCCATCAGCTAGCGCGGAGGTATGCCATGCCGGTCGTGACGGTATCCAGTCAGTACGGAGCCGGCGCGCGGGATGTTGCGCGACGGCTGAGCCGCGACCTCGGTCTCGAGTACATCGATCAGACGGTACTGGTTGACGCCTCGCGTCAGTTGGGACGCACGGTCTCAGAGGTCGCCGAGAAGGACGAGCGAACCGATTCGCTGCGCGCCCGACTGGGCCATTTCTTGCAGCGCGCGCTGGAGCGCTCGGCCGCCGGCGGCGCGATCGACCCAATGCTCGGCTCAGGCAACCTGGAGCTGATGCTCTCGCAGAGTTATCAGGAGCTGACCGACAGCGGTTCAGGCGTAGTCGATGACCGGGCGATTCTGACGACGACGTCCCAGATCATCCAGTCGATTGCCCAGCGCGGCAACGTCGTCATCATCGGACGTGGAAGTCAGATGGTGCTGCGCGACATACCCGATGTCACCCATGTCCAGCTGGTGGCCGCTCCGCGCGTCGCACTGGCGCGAGTGCAGGAGTGGGAAGGCGTCGACGAGCCGGCGGCTGCTCGCTCGATCGAAGAGTTCAACAAGGGCCGGGCGGCGTTCCATCAGAAGTTTTGGAAGGTGGATGTCTGGTCGCCGCTGCTCTATGACATGGTGATCAACACCACGCACCTGACCTATGCGCAGGCGGCGCAGCTGATTGCGGCGGCGATCGAAAAGAAGGCGGCGTCGGCAGTCTGATCTCGGCCTAGGTCACGAGGCTGCGCAGCACATCCTCCGCGGCCATCAGGCGCGGAGCCATACCAAACGGCCCGTGGATCTGCAGACCTTCGGCGTCGAGCGCTTCACGCGGCCCGATCGCTTCGCGGTAGCTGGCCATCAACGGATGATCATCGCCGATCGCATCGGCCAGTAGTTCTTCGGTGGCGTCGCGCCAACGCATGAAGTCTTCGGTCGTGGGCCCGATCGCCCGGATATAGCGGGAGCGGTCCAGCAGTTGGTCGATTTGTTCGTTCAGGTTCATGCCGCAAAGTGTATCGCAGGTCGGTCAACCGTTCGGCCAGTGTTCGTCCAGCTTGCCGCCGCGATCATCCCATTGCAGATTGAGCCCGTTCGGCCAGCGCTGACGCGCTTGCGCCTGGACTGACTGGTTGCAGGCGGGGAATGACATACTCATCAGCACGCCGTTCTCGGTCGGCTTCGAGTACAGATTGCGGCGAATGGCTTCCTCGACGAAGCCGCGGCTCTGGTACAGCGACCTGGCGGCGTGATTGGACTCACGCACCTCGAGCTGGATCACTGCGCATCCGAGTCGCTGGGCGAGACGAATGACGCAGCCCAGCAGCAGACCGCCGAAGCCCTCGCCCTGGTGATCAGGGTCGACAGCGAACGTGCAGAGATGCAGCTGATCGACCACGTGCCAGGTACCGAAGTACGCGATGAGCTGCGCGCGTTGATCGACCAGCACGTAGAGAATGCTGATCGGTGACTCGCTCAGTTCGCCGACGAAGTGGCGGCGACTCCAGCCCGACTCGCCGAACGCGCGACCGTCGAGATCGACGACGGCATCGACGTCGTCCAGAGTCATGGGGCGCAGGAGAAGTTGGTCGGCCATGTCGATTGGGGACGTGAGCGTGACCCGTGACCGGTAGATAGTAGAGCGCTTCCAGGTTGGGCACTATACTCTGCATGAGCTATGACTGAGTTCCAACGGCGCGCCGACGCCGGGGCGATACGAACGTTCTGCCCGGTCGGGAGCCGAAGTTGACAACACTGACAGCTAATGTCCACACACGGCGGTGGTTCCGTGTGCCGGCCTCACTCCTGGCGATTGGGCGTGTGCTGCGCTTTGCCCTGCCCTACTGGAAGGGGTTGTTAGTGACCAGTGTGGGGATCCTGGCGACCGCTGCGTTCGCCATGTCGACCCCCTGGCTGTTGCGCTGGGCGATTGATACAGCGATTTCAACTGAGATTCTCGACGGAGAGACTGCGATCTCCATCACCGGGTGGCTGGTTGCGGTGGCTGGTCTGGCGCTGGTCGGAGCGGCGGTCCTGCGCGGCACGTTCATGTTCGTCCAGCGCTATCTCGCCGAGTGGGTTGGGCAAACCGTGGCCTATGACCTGCGCAACGCCATCTATCAGCGATTGCAGACACTGTCCTTCCGCTTTCACGACGGCGCTGAAACCGGTCAGATCATGGTCCGCGCGACGCAGGATGTCGAAGTCGTGCGGATGTTCATCAACTTTGGCGGCGTGCAGCTGACCTTCACGCTTGTCCTCGGTATTGGCACGCTGGTGATCATGCTGCTGATCAACTGGCAGCTCGCGCTGATGGTTTGGGGGCTGATGATCATCATCGCCGCGCGATCGGCATTCATCGCTCGCCGCCTGCGGCCGATTTGGAACGACGTTCAAGAATCACAGGCCCAACTGGGGACGGTGTTGCAAGAGGCGTTATCGGGCATTCGCGTCGTCAAAGCATTCGGTCGGTCGGAGTTTGAGGGACAGAAGTTCGGTCGAGCGGCAGGCTGGCTGCAGCAGCGCTCCTACGACGCCTCAATGGTGCAGGCGGTCAACATGCCGCTGATGACGTTGCTGGGTACGGTTGCGTTGGTGTTGACCATCTGGTACGGCGGGCGTGAGATGGTGAACGGGAACATCACTGTCGGCGAGCTGACGATGTTCGTGATGTTCCTGACCATATTGCAGATGCCGATTCGTGGTCTGGGCTGGATGGTGATGATGGTGCCCCGCGCGGCCACGGCGGGGATGCGCATCTTCGAGATTCTCGACCAGGAATCGGAAGTACAGGAGCGCTCCGGCGCCGTGGCGCCAACGGATCCCAAAGGGCATGTGCGGTTCGCAGACGTCAGCTTTGCCTACGATCCACGCTCGCCCGTGCTGGGCGGGATCGATTTCGAGGCTCGGCCCGGCGAGCTGATCGCGCTGCTCGGCCTGACAGGCAGCGGCAAATCCACCGTCGTCAACCTGATTCCCCGCTTCTATGACGTCAGCGCCGGCCGCGTTACGTTTGATGGCCAGGACGTACGCGACTGGCCGCTGGAGACGCTCAGACAGCAGGTCGCGATCGTCCAGCAGGAGGTCTTCCTGTTCGCCGCCACGCTGAAGGAGAACATCGCCTACGGTCGCCCCGACGCAACCGACGAGGAGATCGAGGCGGCAGCCAAGCTGGCGCGGATTCACAGCTTCATCAACCGCTTGCCAGAGAAGTACGACACCTGGGTCGGTGAGCGCGGCGCGAACTTCTCCGGCGGACAGAAACAGCGGATCGCCATCGCGCGGGCGCTCTTGATGGATCCGCGCGTCTTGATCTTCGACGATTCGACCTCATCAGTGGACGCGGCGACAGAGTTTGAGATTCAGCAGGCGATGGCGGCGCTGATGCGTGGTCGAACGACGTTCGTGATCGCGCACCGGTTGCGCTCGCTGCGCGAGGCGGATCAGATTCTGGTGCTGGATCAGGGTCGGATCGTGCAGCGCGGCAAACACGATGATCTCCTGCAGCAGGGCGGGCTTTACCGCGAGATCTATGATCTGGAGCTGCGCGATCAGGAATCGGCCAAGTCGGTAACCGAACTGTCGCTAGCGGGCGGGAGCGCGTAGATGGGCATGATGGGCGGAGGCATGGCCGGCGGTTGGTCATCCAACCTGGGCGGCGGCGGACACGGCCCGCGGAGCGCCTGGGCCAGTTCCGCATCAATGGCTGATGGCTGGGACAAGGAATACGGCTCGCTCTATAACCCGCAGCTGGTGCGTCGTTTCGGACGCTACATCGGCCCACACAAGCGCCGCTTGGGCGCAGCGATCCTCGCCAACGCGATCTTCGCCGTCTCGTTCAACATTCAGGTACTGGTCGTCTACCAAGCGCTTCAGGGAGCACTCGATAACGGCGTCCGTTCGGAACTGGACCGGATTGCGATCCTCTTTGCTGCGTTGGCGCTGATCTCGTGGGGTTCCGAGTTTCTCCGTCAGTGGTTGATGGCAAACGTTGGCCATCCAATCCTGAGGAAGATGCGCCAGGATGTATTCGATCACCTGATGCGCCTGGAACACCGCTTCTATGACCGCGGCGAAGTAGGCGCGATCATGTCTCGCGTCACCTCGGACGTGCAGGTGCTGCAAGAGATGTTGACCTCCGGGGTGCTCACCGTGATTGGCGACATCTTCGGCCTGGCGATCATCATGGCCGTCATGCTGTTCATTGACTGGCAATTGGCCCTGGTCGCCTTCGCCGTGCTACCGATTCTGATTGTCTCGATGGCGCTGTGGAGCCGCCGTGCGCGCAAGGCGTTTCTCGAGACGCGCGTCGCTATCGCCGCCGTCAACTCGACGTTGAATGAGGACCTCAACGGTGTGCGCGTCGTCCAGAGCCTCAATCGCGAGTCAGAGAATGCCAAGCGCTTCGACCGGATCAATAACTGGAATCTGCGCGCGACGCGTCGAGCCGGATTGCTGTCCGCCGCGATCATGCCGTTGGTCGAGATCCTGATCGCATTGGCGACCGCCTTGATCATTGTCGTGGCCGCAGTGCGGCTGAGCGGTGGCAATCTGGATGAAGCTGCCGGGGTCGCTGCGATCATCGCCTTCGCGATCGGCATCCAGCGCTTCTTCGATCCGGTCCGTGACCTGGTGCTGCAATACACCATGTTCCAGCGCGCGATGGCCGGCGCCGAGCGCGTGTTCGAAGTGCTGGACACCGAACCGGAAATCGAAGATGCGCCACAGGCGCGAGACTTGCCGGACATTACCGGGCACGTTCGCTTCGACAATGTGTCACTGGAATACGTCGACGGGGTACGCGTCCTGTTTGACCTCGATCTGGAAGTGCAGCCGGGCGAGACCGTCGCGCTGGTCGGCGAGACCGGCGCCGGGAAGACCTCGATTACCTCCCTGATCACACGTAACTATGAGGTGACGGAGGGAGCGGTTCTGATCGATGGTCACGACGTGCGTGAGGTCACGCGCGCCTCGCTGGTGCAGCGGGTCGGCGTTGTTTTGCAGGATCCGTTCCTGTTCTCGGGCACGGTGCTGGATAACATCATGTACGGCAATCTCGAAGCAACCCGCGAGCAGGCGATCGCTGCGGCCAAGGTCGTCGGCGCCGACGAGTGGATCGAGCGACTGCCACAGAGCTATGACACGCCGCTCGCGGAACGGGCGCAGAACCTCTCCATCGGACAGCGCCAGCTGGTCGCCTTCGCCCGTGCGATTCTCAGCGATCCACGCATCCTGATCCTCGATGAAGCGACCGCCAACGTGGACTCGCAGACCGAGGCCCTGATCCAGCAGGCGATCGCCCGCGTCCTGCGCGGTCGCACCGCCTTCGTGATCGCCCACCGACTCTCCACGATCCGCGCTGTTGACCGCATCATCGTGCTTGAGTACGGCCGCATCCTGGAGCAGGGCTCGCACGACGAGCTGCTCGCCATCGACGGTCACTACGCGAAGCTGTACCGGATGATGTACGCCGCGCAGGAATCGGTGGAGTTCGACGAAGACGCGGCGCTGGCGGTGCTGGATCGGATGCGCGAGCGTACCGGCCTGAACAGCAGCAATGGCAAGAATGGGACCGGGTCGTCAACCAGGACTGACGAGCCGGCGCTGGCGCTCGATTAGCTTCCGTTAGCCCGAGCCGGGCTCGAACAGCGTGCCCTGATCGGACAGGTTCGCTCTCGGCGTCAGTCCCAGATGCCGCCAGGCCGCCGGCATGGCCACCCGACCTCTCGGCGTGCGGGCGAGGAAACCAAGCTGGATCAGGTACGGCTCGTAGACGTCCATCACGGTATCGGCGTCTTCCGCGACTGCCGCGGCGAGCGTGTCGAGGCCAACCGGACCGCCATTGAACCCTTCGATCAATGCACGCAGCAGCCCGCGGTCGTGCTCGTCCAGGCCAAGCGAGTCCACTCGGAGACCGTTGAGCGCTTCTTCTGCGATTGCCGAGCTGATGACGCCGTCGGCGCGAACCTCTGCGAAGTCGCGAACCCGACGCAGCAATCGGTTGGCGATGCGCGGCGTGCCACGCGCCCGCTGCGCGAGCGTCCGCGCTCCAGCCGCTTCGAGTTCAACCTCTAGCGCCGCCGCCGAGCGAACGATGACCTGCTCGAGCTCGCTCGTACTGTAGAAATCCAGTCGCTGCACCATGCCGAAGCGATCGCGCAGCGGTGGCGAGATCATCGCGTAGCGCGTCGTCGCGCCGACCAGCGTGAAGGGCTTGACCGAGAGCTGGACGCTACGCGCCGCCGGTCCGCTGCCGATCATCATGAAGAGTTGAAAGTCTTCCATCGCCGAGTAGAGCACCTCCTCGGCTGCGCGTGGCACGCGATGGATCTCGTCGATGAAGAGGACATCGTGAGTTTGCATCGTGGTCAGAATGGCGGCGATGTCGCCGGCGCGCTGGATGGCCGGGCCGCTGGTCGGTCGGAGATTGACGCCCAGCTCTCTGGCCACAATGCGGGCGAGCGTGGTCTTGCCTAGCCCGGGTGGACCGTAGAGCAGCAGATGATCGAGCGCTTCGTCGCGTTGTTTCGCCGCGTCGACAGCGATCCTGAGAGCGTCATGCACGCTGGACTGGCCGACGAATTCGTCGAGCCGAACTGGTCTCAGCGCCCGGTCTCGGTGATCGCTGTCGGTTTCGACGGGGTCGGTGACTCGTCCGACGGCTGCGCCTTCTTCGTCTGCATCGTCGGCTGTGCGATTCTGGGCAACCATGGTTATGCGCGTCGCGTCTGCTGCAGGAAGGCGTTTCTGCTGGCGACCGCCAGCGGGTGGAGCATCTCACCGCTGTTGAGCTGACTGGTCAGACGACGCTCGAGAAACATGGCCGCCGCGGCATGAAGATCGTGCTCCGCGGCCGCGGCAACGGCCAGCAGCCCCGGATCTCGCTGCATTTTGCGAGGGTCAACCTTGTCGGCGAGAAACACGGCCAGCGCTTCCAGCGAGTACTGAGGATGCGCGGTCGTGTGATAGGCGATTGCAGTCAGAATCTCGTCGTGGTCGATGCTCATGGCCTCACGAGCGTACGCGGCCGCGAGTGGGCCATGCAGAACAATCGGCGCCGCCGCTTCGTGTTCGCCGATCGGCACGTGGTAGTGGCGGGACAGCGCAATCAGTTCGGCGTCCCTGCAATGACGGAACAGATCATGGCCGGCTGCAGCCGCGGCACAGACGTCGCGGTCGAGTTCGTGGATCGCCGCAAGGCGCAGCGCGCCACGCTCGACGCGTTTCACGTGTTTCTGTAGCTTCTCCGGTCGGTCGCTCATCGCTTCGCTGAAGCGGTCTCGAATCGCTTCGGGATCAGTGAGCCGAGCAGTCATTGCCGACCTCGGCGCGACCGGTTCGCCTCTGGCCGATCGAGCTGGACGCCGATGAAGTCGGATACCGCTGTGCCGATGTCCAGCGCTTCCTGTTCGGTCGGGAAGCGGCCGATCCGCATCAGCTGACCGTCAGCGAACGCGATGTGAGCGCTGTGTGAGCCGCTGAACTGGAGCAGGAGTGGTCGCGAGCGTTGATGCGTCATCGTGATCGTTTCGACGTCGTACAGGTCGAAGCTCCATTGTCGATTGACCACCCAGAGTACGGACTGTCGCACCCGTGCCGTGTCGTCCTGGAGGTCGAAGTCAATCTCGAGCACGTCCCCGCCCACCACGCCGAGAATGGCCCAGAGAATACCTCCGCCAAAGTACCCCGCGGCAGCGCCGATGATGGCGGCGCCCAGGGGGTCGGAGCCGCCGAACCCGACGGCGGCGATCAGCGCCGCGATGATGGCCGGGATCGTGCCATACGCCCAATTCGGCAACGGCGACCAGAAGGTGCGCAGGCGCATCGTATCCTGATTCGGATAGGAGAGGCGCACGATGGATGAGCGCGTCTTGGGCGCAGTCGGTTCAGGCGCCTCTGCCGGGCGTCGACGTCGTCGTCTACGGGCCATGGTTAGAGGCTATCCGATACGGCGCTGGCTGAGTTTGGCTGTCGCGCTGTCAATCTGGGCGGTCTGCTGGTCACCGGCGCTTGCAGAATCGGGCAGCCGCTACTCAGCGCCATTGTGGACCTGGATTACCGCAATTGTGGTGGCGATTGGATTGAGCCTCGTCGGTATGGCGCTCGGCTTCTGGTTCCTGCGCAAACGTTCACGGATCGAGTCCTCGGACTGAAACGACAAAGCGCGCTCGCACGGAGCGCGCTTTGCGTACGGTCGGATCTTGCGCGACTAGATCTCGAGTAGCTCGGCGACCTTCTCGCGGTGATGATCGGCGTCGCCCCACATCAGCTCGGCCATCTTCTGGCGGCGGAAGTACAGCTGGATGATGTACTCCTTGGTGAAGCCGATGCCGCCATGGATCTGCTGACCGTGGGCGACGACGCGGCGAGTGGCGTCGGAGCACCAGGCCTTGGCCATGGCGACCTGCAGATCGGCGTCCGGCTCGTTCTCCGTGACAGCCCAGGCGGCGCGGTACATGATGAAGCGCGAGCCATCGACGTCGGTGATCATGTCGGCGGCCTTGTGTTGGATCGCCTGGAAAGAACCGATCGGGCGACCGAACTGGATGCGCTCCTTGGCGTAATCGACCGAGATTTCGAAGTCGCGCTGGGCCAGACCGACCAGGTACGCGCAGTAGGCGACGGTGTAGTAGCGCTTGGCCAATTCGATCATGGGCCAGGCGTTGCCAACCTCGCCGAGCACGGCGTCGGCGCCGACGCGCACGCCGTCCAGTTTGACCTCGCACTGCTTGTCGGCGGCGATGGTCTGCAGCACGGTCGTGGAGAGACCGTCGGCGTTGCCTGGCACGAGGAAGAGGGAGACGCCTTCGTCACCTTCGGTGCCGGGAGTTCGCGCTGCGACCAGGATGGTGTCGGCCACGTGCGCGTCAGGGATGAAGAGTTTGGCGCCGTTGAGCACGTAGCCGTCGCCATCGGCCTCGGCGGTTGCCTGGATCCCGGAACTGTCGAAGCGAGCCGAGGGCTCGGTCAGGGCGAAGGTCATCACGTGCTGACCGGCGGCGACGGCGGTACAGTACTGCTGCTTCTGCTCGTCGGTGCCGAGCGCCTCAACGAAGCCGGAGGTGAGCACGGTGTTGATGAACGGCCCTGGTACCAGCGCGCGCCCGAACTCTTCGAGCAGCACACAGAGGTCAAGGAATTTCAGGCCGGCGCCGCCAAGCTCTTCAGCAGTGATCAGCCCCATCCAACCCTGGTTGGCCATGCCGTTCCAGAGGTCATCGGTGTATCCGCGTTCGTCTTCTTCCATGTCGCGAACGAGCTTTTCCGTGCACTCGTTAGTCAGGAAGTCGCGGGCGAAGTTCTTCAGCAGTTCCTGTTCTTCAGTCAGTCCGAGATCCATGTCATCCTCCGTCGCGGCCCGTATTCAGATGGCTGGGTCCGCAGATGTGCGTCTGGATATGGCACGCCGAAACGCGCAGTGAGTTTGAGGCTATCGGATGCTCGCCTATCGCGCTAGATGATGGTCGCACGTCGCTGAGGCGCAATACGCGGCACGGGATATGCTCATCGAGTGGTGAAAGTGGGGACAGTGGAGCGAAGCCTCGATCAGCGCCTGTTGCGACTGATCGCCGTTGCTGTGACGGCGATGGCGCTGGTCGCATTTGCGCTCGAGGGCGCAGACCAGGCGTCTGCGCAGACCGCGACTCCTCTGGTGCGTGACGGGGCAATCGGCGAGCCTGATGACGTCGACTGGTTCGTGCTCTTTGCTCTGGTCGGCGAGAGTTATGCTCTGTCACTCGAGCGCAACACCCTGCTCGCCGGGCAGGTCTCCATTTGGCGACCGGCAACCGGCGAGTCGCAAGCGCGGATGGTCGCGCGATCGTCCGGGATTGATACCCCGCTCATCTGGACGGCGACGGAGAGCGGAGCCTGGCGGGTACAGGTGTCCGGGCTGCGTGGATCGACCGGTTCGTATCGGTTGCGAATCACTCAGCACTCCGACGCCATCGGTGCGGATCTGTCCACAGCGAAGTTGGGGCAGTTCGACTCCCAGGGCGTCCTGATCGAGCGTTCGCGCATTGACAATGCCGGCGATGCGGACTGGTTCGCATTTCCGCTGGCGGCTGGCAATCGCTATGTGATTTGGTCCGTCGTCGGATCGGTCGGCGGTCTGTCGGCTGCATTGCGCGGCCCGGGCGATGACGCCTGGCGCCAGTTGAACTCCAACGGGAACGTCTTCAGTGGCTCGGTCGAACCAGCCGAGGATGGTTTGGCGGTCCTGGAAGTGCGAGCGTCGGCCGAGTGGCTCTGGGGCAGCTATGCGTTCGGAGTCACGCGCTGGGGACAGGCGACAGAACCCAGTGTCAGTCTGCCGCCCCGACAACGCTCCGAACTACAGATCGAGTCGATTGGCGCAACCGCTACGGAAGGTGAGGCGAGTTTCTGGTTCCGCGGAGCGTGGGGGCCGATTAGTCAGAGCAGCGGCCTGCGGGTTTGGATCGACACCGATCCCGGTACGGATGAACGGAACGAGTGGGAGTATCTCTTGCGCTCGAACGATGGTCAGCGGGCGCGATTGTGGTCATTCGAGCAGGCTGCCTGGATTGACAGCAGCATCGTTGACGCGCAAGGGTTTGAGGCGCTCCAGATGCGCTGGAGTGGTCGAACGGCGACAGGACAAATCCGTTGGCAGGCGAGCGTCAAAAACACGGATGGGACATGGACGCTGTCGCGGCCGCAACTGCTGGATGTGCCGCATCCACCTCCCCCGTTACCGGACTTGTGGCCGACACGGACTCGTACGTGGATGGAGGATCCTCGCTGGCATGAAGAGCTGATCGAGGCTGGCGTGATCGCCGACCTCGATGATGACGAGTTGGTCGTGGTGTTGGACCCCGGCCACGGAGTTGATACCGGCGCCTGGGACAATGGTGTGTTGGAGGAGGCGTCGAATCTGGCCTTTGCGCTACGAGTCGAAACGCTGTTGGAGCAACGCGGCGTACACGTCGTGCTGACCCGTCGCGCCGATGGACGGCCATTCCTGAACCTGGACGAGCTGCTGCCCAGGCCCGATCTGCAGGTGCGGGCCGAGTTGGCGCACCTCGCCAAAGCGGATGTGTTCGTCTCGATTCACTCCAATGCCAACTGGGTACACGCCAATCGTGGACTCGAGGCCTGGTACTTCCCGCGCTGGAATGGCGACGGGGCCAATCTGCGTCTGTCCGAAACCCTGATGTCTAAGGTGCAGCAGGCGTTGGGCCGGTACGGATACCCGACCTCGGTATTGCACTACGACGCCACCTGTTGGGAGCTCGTCGACGACATCTGCGATCCGATCTACATTCTCGCGCCGTTCCTGCTGATCGACGCGGATGCCGCGCGCCGCTACGGGATTGACCCATTGGAACTGGGCTTGTCCGATGACCCTTGGGACAGCGCCGAGAACAACTGGCTGTACCAGGGCGACATCACCAGGGGGGAACCGCCGATCAATCTGATCGATCCGCAAACCCAGACAGGCCCGGGCAAGATCGTGCGCGGCAACCTGATGCCAACCACCCTGCTGGAGTTGTTGTATGTGACCGATCAGGGTGACGCGCGGATTCTGCTGGATCCCGAGGCGCGCGAAGTGATCGCACAGGCGATCGCCGATGGCATTCTCGAATTCCTCAACTCGACATAGTTCGAATACCACCGCTGGGAAACTGCCTCGCCTCCATCCACAATCCTCGTGGAATTGTGGATGGAGTCAGAACGCATTTGCTACATCTGTACGAAGATTGAGATGCGAATGTGAGGACGGACGACCATGTCAGATGCAGTTCAGCTTGATCACCAGCGGATCATTCCTTACCTGACCTATGCGGACGCGCCAACCGCGATTGAGTGGCTCTGCCGTGTCTTTGGCTTTGAGCAGGTGGAGGCAATGTCCGTTCCCGACGGACGGATCGGCCACGCGTCGCTGTCGCTGTTGGGTGAGCGCGTGATGCTCGCCTCTGTCTTCGAGGAAGTGGGCAACTGCTCACCGCAAGATCTTGACGCGCTGCCAGCTCAAATCTCCGTCTACATCGATGATGTCGAAGCGCATTTCCGACAAGCCAAAGCTGCGGGCGCGACGATTGTCCAGGAACCGGAGGATCAATTCTGGGGCGCGCGCATGTATCGCTGCGTCGATCTGGAAGGCCATCGCTGGTCGTTCCTCCAGCAGATGCGCGTCGTTTCATCTGAGGAGATGCAGTCGGTGATGAGCTCGACTTTCGGCGACGAGGAATGACCACGACTGATCAGGGCGTGAGTCACCGCCAGCGGATCTTCCCCTACCTGACCTATGCGGACGCCGGCGCGGCGATTGAGTGGCTCTGTCGGACGTTCGGGTATGAGCGGATCGATGTGCAGGAAATCCCTGATGGTCGGATCGTGCACGCGGCGCTGGCGCTGGAAGGCGCACAGGTGATGCTCGCGTCGATATTCGACGGAGGCGGTTACTGCTCGCCGCAGGACCTGGCGGCGGTACCTGGCCATCTGCTGGTCGAAGTCGATGATGTCGAGGCGCATTTTCGCCGGGCGCAGAACGCAGGCGCCGGGATCCGCTATGAACCGCGCGACCAACCGTGGGGTGTGCGTCTGTATGAGGCAACCGATCTGGAGGGACACCGTTGGTCGTTCTTCCAGTCAACCAGGAATTGACTGATAGACCCTGAGAAAGGAAATCGTTCATGGTTCAGAATCCACCCGAGGGCAACCAGCGGATTATCCCGTACCTGAACTACTCCGATCCGCGAGCGGCGATCAAGTTCATTTGCAATACCTTTGGCTTCTCGGTCGCCTTCACGCTTGAAGGGCCGGATGGCGAAATCGCTCACGCCGAGCTGCGACGCGACAACGAGACCGTGATGCTCAGCGGACCGTTTGCTCCGGGCCTCAGTGGCGCCGGCGATCTGAGCGCGCGGCACGCCTCAATCTGTCTCTATGTCGACGATCTGGACGCCCATTACGAGGCGGCCAGGGCGGTGGGCGCAGAGATCGCGCAGGAACCGATGGATCAGTTCTACGGAGACCGCACCTATCGCGTCAACGATCCCGAGGGCGTGGGCTGGGAGATCCACCAGCACGTCCGCGACGTCTCGCCGGAGGAGATGATGGCGGCGCTCGAAGCGATGGGCGACGGATAGCCCGTCATGCAGCGGTTCAATTGACGCGCTTGTTCACTCGCACGCGAATCACGACGCCTGACATCGGCTCGTCGCTCTCAGCCGGATACTTGTCGAGCTGCCAGTAGTGCGGTGTCAGTTCGTCGAGCAGCTGATGATTGTCCACCGGAATGATCTCAGCGTCGCCACGCACTTCGGTATAGGTGTAGCCGTTTGCTTCGTCGTGGACGCTGACGGCGGCCTTGGAATTGTTGCGCAGATGCATCGTCTTGACCGTCTGCGGCCCCGTCCAGAACTCGATGTCGGTCGCGGTGTCGGGAACTCGGCGGTGCCAGACGACTGAGGAGCGCGGTTGGCCGTTGCGGCTAACGGTGGCCACGTGCGCGAAGTGCGGCGGCATCAGCAAGTCCGTGCCCGGCTCGGGCAGCGCCACCGACGCCGGCGGTTCGAAGTCTCCGTGCGTATAGGCGCGCACGACCTCCACGT
Organism: Dehalococcoidia bacterium; assembly: GCA_007571275.1. GTDB lineage: Bacteria > Chloroflexota > Dehalococcoidia > Bin125 > Bin125 > Bin125. The sequence goes on along the minus strand of RKRS01000048.1, from coordinate 2,739 downwards.
TGACGCGGTAGCCCTCGCCGTCGCCTTCCTTGAAGGGGTAATCCGTGCCCAGATAGGTTTGCGAGATCTCGTCAACGTCGGACCAGCCATTGCGCGGCTCCAGATTGGCGCGACCGACGATCTCCAGCGTGCGATAGGGGTTGGCGACGTCGTGGATGGACAGCGACACTCGCGGATCGCGGAGCATATTCAGCGTCTTGCGGTAGCCGGGGCCGGTGCTGAAGCGAATGGAAGCGACGGAACCGTCGGCGTTGACCGCTCCCGGGATGATCCAGATTGGCGACGATTGCGGATAACCGTTGGGGTTGACGGTGACGAGGTGGGCGAAATGGGGCGCGCCGCAGAGGTCGGCGAAGTCGGCGGGCACTGTTGTCATCTGAATCTCCGATCCATCCTGTGAACAGCAGAGGCGGGGCAACAGCCCCGCCTCTGATTTGCGTTGTGTACTCGGGAATGCCTAGCGACTGAGCGTGGCGGAGTAGCCGCCAAAGCGCGCCTGACCTGGCATGGCGTGCTGCTCGACCTCGACATTCACCACCGCGGCCTTACCAGATGCCATGGCTCGCTCGATCGCCGGCCCAATCTCTTCCGGCTGGGTCACGTGCTCGCCGTGTCCACCGAGCGCGATGGCGATGTCCTCGTAGCGCTGGCCATAGCCAAGCGGTCGTCCTGGCGTGTCGTTGGAACCGGCGGTCCAGCCGGCGTTGTTGGAGATCACGATCGTGGCTGGCAGGTTGTGCCGCACCATCGTGTCGATCTCCTGCACGTTCATCAGAAACGAGCCGTCGCCGACGAAGCCGATCACCTGTCGCTCGGGCGCGGCCGCCTTGGCCCCGAGCACGAAGGGCAGGCCCACGCCCATGCAGCCATTGGGACCCGGGTTGAGTCGCCCACCCTCAACGTACGACGGGATGTACTGGCGCGCCCAGGCGAGCGTCGCGTTGCCGTCGACGCAGACGATGGCGTCACGGTCCATCCGCTGGACGATCTCGTCGGCCAGCCGCAGCGGATGGATCGGCACGGTCGCGCTGTGGGCGAGATCGAGGTACTGGGCGCGTCGACCGTCGTCCGACTCACGTAGCTCGGCGATCCAGTCAGTTGACGGCGAGAGATTCGCCTCGCGCGCGGCGGCGGTCAGAGCGACCAACGCGCGCTTGGCGTCGGCCACCATCCCGACGGTCGCTTCCTTGTTGTGACCGATCTCGGTTGGGTCAGTGTCGACGTGAATCACCTTGAGGTCAGGCGCCCAGCGCGGCGGCAGCCCGGAGCCGACGACGAAGTTCAGTCGCGTCCCCACAACCAGCGCCACATCAGCCTCGCGGAAGGCTTTGGAGCGGGCGGCGAGGAAGCAGAGGTCGTGGTCCTCGGGGATCACGCCTCGACCCTGCGGGGTCGTGTAGAACGGAATCCCGGTCGCTTCGACAAACTCCTGCAACTCCGCAGAAGCGTCAGACCAGAAGATGCCGGTCCCAGTCAAGACGATCGGCCGCTCTGCGTTGGCGAGCAACTCAATCGCCTGCTTCACCTCGTCGGGGTCCGCGCCGGGACGAGATTGGCCGGCGCTGGCATTGGGGAACCAGACCGCTTCGTCGTTGGATTGTTGGTAGAGCGTGTCACCTGGCAGGTCGAGGTAGGTCGGTCCCGGCTTCGGCCCCTGTGCCTCGCGGTAGGCGAGATTGAAGAACTCGGGCATCCGCGCCGAGTGCGTCACGCGGCTGGCCCAGCGGGTGACCGGAACCGCCATCGCCAGCTGGTCGTACTCCTGGAAGTCGTCGCGCTCGAACGACGAGAACGCCGCCGCTCCGCCGAGCGCAACCATCGGGACGCCGTCGAGATACGCGTTGGCGACACCGGTCAGCAGGTTGGTCGTGGCCGGTCCGGAGGCGGCCATACAAACGCCGGGTACGCGCTTGACGCGGGCGTAGCCATGTGCGGCCATCGCCGCTCCCTGCTCATGACGGCAGTCGATCGTGCGGATACCGTGTTCGGCCGCGTAGCCTGCGGCTTCGATGATCGGGCCGCCCATGATGTAGAAGAGGTCCTCGACGCCCTCGTTCACCATCTGTCGGGCGAGCAGTTCTGATCCCATCTGGTCTGGCATGGTGTGGTCCTGTTCTTGAGCGCGCTTGCCCTCGTGGGCAGCGCTGTTCTGGTGCTAATCGGGTACGTCGTAACGGTGCAGCACCGGACGCGCAGTCGTGAACTCGCGAATCCCGGCCATGCCCTGCATCGCTTCCGAGGTCCCGTGCGCCGTCAGGTCTTCCTCGGCCTTGACCTTCGCGGTCGCGCCAGCCATGAACGCTTCGAATGCCTCTGCTTTACCTTCAGCGACTGTGAACTCTACGGTCAGTCCGATTGCCATCGTCAGCTCCGTTCATTTCCGTTCTGCACAGGTCACGGCGAAGCCGCGCCCGATCCGGACGTGTTTGGGCAATATGTTAGCGCTCAGATCGACGTCGTAGACTGAACGCATGCTGGAATCGCTACGCATGGACGGACGCCGCGTCATCGTCACTGGCGCGGGGCGCGGACTGGGCCGTCAGATGGCGCTGCACCTGGCCGACGCGGGCGCGGATATCGTCTGCGCAGCGCGGACGAAGTCGCAGATTGACGCGGTGGCGGAGGAGATTGCCGCGAAAAGTCGGCGCGCGTTGGTAATTCCCACGGACGTCAGCGATTCCGCACAGGTCGACGCGATGGTCGAGCGCACGATCGCGGAATGGGGCGGGTTCGAGGTCA
>RKRS01000175.1 GCA_007571275.1 Dehalococcoidia bacterium | reverse complement strand
ATCATCACCACCGGGACTTTCACTCGCGATGCGAAATCAGAGGCGAGTAGGCCAGGCGCGAATCCGGTCGACCTGGTCGATGGCGAGCAGCTCTGCGATTTGCTGATGGAGCATCGCCTTGGCGTACGCGTCACCCAGCGGATGGTGGAAGATGTAACGATTGACACCGCCTACTTCGACCGATTGGAAGCTCCCCGATGAGGAATATGCGCTCGGTTCTGCTTGACGTCCTCGTCGCGATGATCATCCTCTATGGCAGTGGCGCGATCCTTGCGCGGATTGCCGGGCTGGAGGAGGGCGAGTCGGGGCCGGCCTGGGTGTCCATTGGTCCGTTCGTCCTGGCGATGATCTATCTGGGCTGGCGCACCCTCCGACGCGGACGTCAACGCCGGGCCGAAGAGGCTGAACGCGCCGACTCACCAGCCAACGACGGGCCGCAGGATCGCGAACCGGCGCTCGTCGAACCTCCACCGATGGACGATTATCAGTGGCGCTCACGGCTGGAATCTGCGATCCGCAATCTCGGTCGAGACGGATTCGAACAGTTCACGATTCGCATCCTCGAGGCGCTCGCCATCGTCGATGTGCGGGTTGTCCGCGTCGCTTTCGACGGCGCGGTCGAGTGCATTGGCGTCCACGACGATGAGGAGCGCGCCAGCGCCTACGCCATCTGCCGCCGCTCATTCGGGTCGCTGGGCGCCAATCAGGTGCGCGACCTGCGAGCGCTGATGGATGGTCAGACAACTGAGGGGCTGTTCATCACCAACGGCGAATTTTCTTCCCTGGCGGTCGACGAGGCCGATCAGGGCGACGAGCCGATCGATCTGGTCGACGGCGACGAACTGCTTGAGCTGATGTACACGCATCGACTTGGTCTGAGCTTCGATGAGATCGGTCGCGTCACAGACATTGACGACCAGTGGTTCCGTGATCTCGAGCGCGGTGAGCGCATGGTGGATGGAGGCTGATCGTGAGTGAGCATTCGACGGTTGGCGTGCTGCCCGGCGACGATGCCGCGCCTGAAGCGGTGCATGCCTCGTTGTCCGTACTGCAGGCGATGGAACTGCCGATCTCCTTTGAAGTGCTACCGGACGGCGCTGAACTGGCCCGCGAGATGTCGCGCTCGGAGGGCGAGCAGCTTGTGATCGACACCGCCGAGCGCTGCGACACCGTGCTCTTCGGTTCGACCAATGGCCAGACTCCGGGCGTCGGTTACTTTCGCTGGGGCAAGCAGACCTATGCCAACGTGCGGCCGATCAAGTGGCGACCTGGCTTCCGCTCGCCGATGGCCCAGCCCGAGGGCATCGACTACATCATCGTGCGCGAGAACCTGGAAGATCTCTACGCGGGCATCGAAGGCGATCTGTCCGAGGTCGCCGCCTCGGGGCTCGCCGATCGACCGCGGTTCGGCGGCGTCTCGCGCACTCGCGTGCCAGGCGGCTTTGCGCACTTCGCCGAGGCCGAAGGTCGCTACGCGATCAAGTACTTCACCCGCGCCAATGTCGAACGCGTCGCCCACTTCGCCTGTCGGCTGACGCAGCAGCGCCAGGCCGAAGGATTCCCCGGCAGGCTGACCTGTTCGGCCAAGACCAATGTGCTCTCGCGCACCGATGGCTGGTTTGTCGAGATCGCGGCGGAAGTCGCCTCCGGTTACTCCGATATCGAGTTTGAATCGTTCATCGCCGATGACTTCGCTCGCCGCATCGTCGCCTCGCCGCACGATCTCGATGTCGTCCTCCTGCCCAACCTCTACGGGGACATCTTCTCCGACGAAGGCGCGGGCACGATCGGTGGCCTGGGACTGGCGCCGTCGGGCTGCTTTGGCGACGACTGGGCCTACTTCGAGTCGGTACACGGTACCGCGCCCGACATCGCTGGCATGCACCGAATCAATCCTACGGCGACGATGCTCTCGGCGGTGATGATGCTGCATCACCTCGGACAACACGAGCAGGCATCGGCGCTGGAACGCGCAATCGACGCGGTCTACGCCGCCGGAGAGCGGCTGACGCCCGATCAGGGTGGCACTGCGAGCACCGAGGACTTCGCCCAGGCGGTGATCGACGCCCTGTAGCGATCGGGTTGGCGGGAGCGCATGGGAGTCGAACCCACCCGAGACGGTGCGGACCGCCCCGCATCAGTTTTGAAGACTGTGGAGGACACCGGTCCCCTTCCGCTCCCCTATTCCTGAGGTTAGCCGACGTACGCGTCAGTCGGCGAATCGGCAAGGATGTCGTCCAGGTGCGAATCTCGGCAAGCGTCTCGTCGTCGTTCTCGATCTGGCCCGCTCGCCGCTCCGCCAGATCTCGCGTAAATCGACCCGCTCCAGGCGGCCCAGCTCTGACATCAACGCTGCTATCCGACGTAGAGGTCGATGGTTGCCGGCGCGACGGTGGATTCGAGGGCGCTGCGGAACTCACCCCAGCGGTCGTCGTAACGGGAGCGACGGAACGTCGCGTGCAGACTGGCCGTACCCGCATTCTGGGTCATCGAGGCCGTCCTGAAGCCGCGCAGGTTGGCGTTGAGGAACTGCAACAGCGCCGCTTCATGCTGCGTGTAGTCCGCCGCAGACATGGTGATAATCAAGTCTCGACTGCCGGCGCTGAACCCGCTCAGGCCAGTCACGGAGAAGAGCCGCTGACCCAACAGCACCAGCGCGACCGACGCGAAGAGGATGCCAATCAGCTCGTAGTTGTAGGTCGCCGCGCCGATCGATGAGGCGATCACGACGAGCAGGTAGCCGATCTCGGCCGGATCCTTGATCGGTGTGCGGAATCGTACGAACGAGAGCGCGCCCAATAGCCCCAGAGAGAGCGGCAGCGACCACTGGATGGCGATGAAGAGCAACGTGATCGCTGGTCCCGCGAGCAGGAAGACGCGATGGATGCCCGCTCCGCGCTGCCAGTCGCGATAGAACATGAGATAGAGCGCGTACGTGGCAATCGACGCCGCCAGCGA
>RKRS01000072.1 GCA_007571275.1 Dehalococcoidia bacterium | reverse complement strand
GCTCGCCGCCGCAGCGCGCAAATTCACTTTTCGTTGCGTCAATGGTTTGGACGCCACCGCCGCCGGTCCCGCGCCGCCGACTGACCGCTGACCGGCTCGCCACCGCGTTGCGCACCGCCACCTCCGATCCGGCGCTGCACGACCGCGCCGCCACGCTCGGTGCCCGCATTCGTGAGGAGGACGGCATCGCGACGGCCGTGCACGCGTTTCGCAAGCGCATGCATACCCACATGCCATGCGGGTAGCCGGTCCCTTGACGCTGGTCACCGGCGCGTCTGGCATGATCGCGCAAATCGTCGCGGGGGCGGGCGCGCATGTGCGTGGGGGTATGGGCGCGGCGGCCGTCGAGCAGCGTCTCAAGCGCGTCGGCATGCTTCATCCTGGCCGGCGCGTTGGCAAACCGCTCATCGGACTCCCACTCGGGATGCCCCATCAGCTGACAGAGCGAACGCCAATTTCGGGCATCAACCACGCCGATGACGAGCCAACTGCCATCAGCGGCCTGGTAGAAGGTAAACGTCGGCATTCGCCGTCGCCGCATGTGAGGTTGCTCACCGTTCTTGAGGAAGCCCGTGATGTAGACCGATTGCAAGGCGATCTGTGAACCGAGCAATGAGACATCGACCTGTTGTCCGTGCCCGGAGTCCTGGGCGGCGATCAGACCGGCAAGCATGGCGATACAGGCCTGCATCGCGCCCACCTGGTCGGCGAAACCGCCGGGCAGCGTTCGCGGCTCGGCCTCGGCGCCGAGCGCCTGCAGCGTCATCACGCCGCCCGTCGCCTGGCCGATCACGTCATAGCCGGGCTCTCCGGCCTGGGGACCCTCGGCGCCGAATGCAGAAGCGGAGACGACGACGATCTTTGGGTTCCGAGCGCAAAGCTGCTCATAGCTCAGTCCAAGCCGATCCATGACGCCGGGACGATAGTTTTCGATTACGCCGTCGCAATGTTCGGCCATGCGTAGAGCAGCCTCAACAGCGGCGGGCTCGCGGAGGTTGAGCACGATCGAGCGTTTGCCCCGATCGTGCGCTTCGAAATAGCGGGAGAATCCGTCGCCGGACAGGTCGGAGCCGCGTCCCGGATCTCCGCCGGGCGGTTCGACCTTCCAGATCTCCGCGCCAAGATCGGATAGCAGGACGGTTGCGTAGGGACCTTGCTGGTAGCGGGTGAAGTCGAGGATTCGATAGCCGTCCAAAGGTCCCTGCATGGTCGATTCCCGTCGCCGCTGTCGAGATACACCGTGATACGCGGGCAGGATACCTTTGCCTCATGCCGCCACGCGTGCGATTGTCCGCAACCGAGGCAAAACGTCTGCCGAGCCTGCTCGGCATGGTCGATACGCTCAGATCCGAGTTTCCCGCCGGTGCCGATCCTCCATCGCAGGCTGCCTGGATTGAGGAACACTACTCGCTGGATGAGCCGCTGACGTTGAACCTCGTCACACTGTTGCTCTTTGAGCACGGCGTACACCGATCAGCGGCTCAGATTGCACAAGACCTCGCTATCCTGCGCGAGGAACCGATCGACGACTAACACTGGAAGGAACCGAAATGGCACTTGACGCAGCAGACACTCTGGAAATCCTGCAACTGGCCGCGCGCTACAACCACGCGATCGACTACGGCGACCCCGAGGCTTGGGCAGGGACCTTTGCCGAGGACGGCGTGTTCAACGGCGGTCCGCAGCCAGTCAGCGGTCACGAGGGACTCGCGCAGTTTGCCGCAGGCTTCGGCGTCAACATGGCCGGCGCCCGCCACTGGACCAACAATCACGTGGTCGACGGCGACGGTGACGAGGCGACCCATTCCTGCTATCTGAACCTGGTGCAGACCAAAGATGGCGGGAGCAGCATCGTCACCGGTCGTTACGACGACACCCTGAGGAAGATCGACGGTCAGTGGCGCTTCACCGAGCGCACGGTGACACCCGACCCGAAGGATTAGTTCTCTGGCGTGAGACACACGAACGCGCCCCTCACTTCCCGCGACAGCGTATGGAAGTGAGGGGCGCGTTTGGCGTGTGCGGCGCTCCAGGAGGTTACTCCTCGAGCATGTAGTCGTCATCATCGTCGGCTGGCGGGGAGCCCGTTGGGAACTCCTCTTCCAGCATGTCCTCGCCCTCAGCGGGCTCAGACACGATGGTCTCGGTGCCGGATGGCTCTTCCAGTTGCACCTGCTGCACCTGCGGTTCCGCCAAACTGCCAACACTGGGGTTGTTCGGATAGCCGACCGGAACGCGGATGACGTCGCCGGTGAAGATCAGATGCGCATTGGCGAGGCCGTTGAGCGCCATGATTGCCTCGATCGTTGTGTCGTTGGCAAGCGCGATCGATTCCAGGCTGTCGCCCTCCTCGATGGCAATGGAAGCGACTGTCTGCCAATTGATCAGGTCGTCGGTCAACGTTGGCACACCGATGGACGCCTCGGCGCCATCCGAGGTTCCGACCGCGACCGAATCAGTCTCCGCAACGGCTGTCTCGGAGGCGACTACCGCCGGGGTTTCGACGATCTCCTCGGCAAAGTCAACCGGGATCAAGAGATCCTGGCCGACGCTGAGCAGCTCGGGATCGGCCAGGCCGTTGAGCGTGACGATGGCGGAGATCGTGGTGCCGAAGTTCTGAGCGATCAACCACAACGTCTCACCGGGCAGTACCTGGATGGTGACGATCTCAGGCCAGGCGGCCAGCCGCTCGGCAGGCTCGAGCGATGAGAGATCGGTCTGCGCTTCGGTCCCGACCGTAGCGGTTGCTGACGTCGTTGCAGCCGACTCATCCGTATCAACCGTGGCCGGAACGGCGGATGCAACGGTGGTCGCAGACGCGCTGCCGCCAGTATCAGTGCTGGCGGCGATGGTCGTGACCACCGGTCGCTCGGCGTCAGCGACGGCCTCTTGCGTGACTGCCGCCCCTGACCCAACCGTAGTCGTCACTCTCGTCACCGACGCCGCTGGATCGGCGTCGCTGCTGAAGAGTTGCCAACCGATCACCGCAGCGATGGCGGCGGGAATGATGATCGCCAAGCCGACAACCGTCCAGGCGCGCCGTCGGGTGGTCCGCTTGTCAGGCTCGCCACCTTCAGCGAACGCTTCTTCCGGCGTTGTGGATAAGTCGTATGGATTGCCAAACGGCGAGGCTGGCTCGGCCATCACCGGATCGACGGCCTCATCCAGGGCAGGCGAGAACGGTGACTCAGCTTGCCGTTGGTCAGATGGTTGCGCCGCTCTGGGGTCGAATGAACCCGACGAGGCGGCTTCCTGCAGGGACATCCCGGTCTCCCAACCGAGTCGCCCCGCCGCATGGATTGCCCAAAGGCGCGTCGCCTAGCGGAATTTCGCTGGGCGCTTCTCAAGAAACGCAGCGATCGCTTCCGCGTGCTCCGGTGTCTGCATCGCCCACTCTAGCCCCTCGCCTTCGCGCTGTTGCACCAGCCCAATATTGGTTTCCAGTTGATTTTGCGAAAATAGCGATTTCACACGACGCATGATCGAGTCGGGATTTTCGGCCAACACCTCACCGAGCGCGACCGCGCGGTCGAGTAGCTCATCGTCGGGCGCGACATCACGCACCAGCCCAGCCTCCAGCGCCTCTTGCGCTCCGACAAACCGACCGGTGAGGCACCAATCCAGTGCGCGGCCGATCCCAACGAGCCGCGGCAGCAGCGTGGTCGAGGCGGCCTCGGGCAGTAACCCCATCTTGACGAAGCGGAATCCGAACTGCGCGCTCTCGCCTGCAATACGGAAATCGAACGGCAACACCGTTGTCACACCGACACCGACCGCGTAGCCGTGAATCGCGCCGATGATCGGCTTGCTCTGGGTGCAGAAGTCGACCCAGGTCTGATCGTGTTCGTCCGCTTCACCGGCGCGGCGCGAGGCTTCGCCGGTCTGCACGTCCGCTTGCTGCTGCTGGAGATCGAGCCCGGCGCAATAAGCCCGACCGTTGCCGGCGAAGACGATCGCCGCAACTTCCGGGTCGTTGTTGAAGTTGGTCACTGCGTCCTGTTCCTCGGCCGCCATGGCGCGACTCCAGGCGTTGAGCTTTTCCGGGCGATTCTTGCGGATCACCCCAACCGCGCCGCGCTTCTCCACTTCGATCAGTTCGTACGTCATTGAACATTCCCATCGTTATGTCGGTCGAGCGGGACGTCGGCCGTGGCATTACGTCATCTCCGTGAAAGTTATCACCCGCTTGACACTGGGCGGCTTCCAGCCATCTCGGTGGGTGCATAGAGTGACGTATGTCCTGCATTGCTCGTCTACGGACCCTGTTTGGACTTGCCCTGTTCTCAACGGCGATCGCTCTCGGTTCGCTCTTGGCGAGCGGCTCAGATGCATCAGCCGACACCTACACGGTTGAATCGGGCGACACGCTGTCAGGCATTGCTTCGTGCTTCAACGTGAGTGTCTCGGTGTTGATGACGCTGAACACCGAGATCTCGTCGCCCAACAACATTTACGTGGGGCAGAGCCTGGAGCTTCCCGCCAATGCCCAACCCTCAGCTGATAGCGCGTGTGGATTGGTTGGATATCAATCTGGAGCATCGACCTCGGCCGGGACAGCGAACAGCGAATCGCAGCAGTCTGCAGCCCGTTGTATTCACACCGTCGTGTCGGGAGATACGTTCAGCAGTATCGCGCTCGCGATCGGGGTCGATACGAATGAGCTACTGGCGCTCAATGCGAATCAGGACCCGAAGCGGCTGAGCATCGGCACCGAGCTGATCGTCCCTTGCGGGACAACGAGCGGCGGCGCGGCATCGGCGGAAACAGGCCAGCAGGCATTGACCGCTGGCCATACGGGCGGCCAGCTTGGCAATGCATACCAACACACGGTCGCCTATGAAGTCCAGCCCGGCGATGGCTTACTGCTGATCGCCCTTCGCCACGGCCTCACTCTGGATGAGCTGTTGAGACACAACGGTCTCGGTCAGGACACCGTGCTCCACCCCGGCGACATCCTCTGGATTCCGACTCCCGATTATCTGGTCCCTGCGCTTCACCCCGATGACGCCCGGGGCGTGGTGACGACGTCCTACACCGTCCGCTCTGGAGACACGGCGTCCGCGATCGCCACAGTCCACGGAATTACGACCGCTGAGCTGATCCAGCTAAACGGCGGGCTTGATCTCAACATCATCATTCCCGGCCAACAGCTCAATGTCCCCTGGATTGGTCTGTCGGCCGATGGATTGCCAGGCACGATGCCGGCTGTTGAGGTGCGACGACGGACCTACCGCGTGGAGCGCGGCGACACATTCCAGAGCATCGCGGCCGCTCACGGTTTGTCAATGGATGAGTTGCGGGAGCTCAATCCGTCTCCGTTTGGCGCTACTCAGGACGATTTGATCGTGATCGGACAACGGCTGTACCTCCCGGGCACGATCGACGCGCCCGTGGTCGCGGAGGATCGGATGCTCTGGGACGCCGATCAGGTGCAGTACGCAGCGGCAGCGCTGGGCGTGACGCCGCACACGTTAATCAGCAATCACAGCTGGCTCGAGTCTGATCAGTGGTTGGGCGCGGGTACATCCTGGCGCGTGCCGATCCGTGAGGGACTACTGGTCACGGTCCAACCCGGTGACACGCTACAGGCAATCGCCGATCGACACGGGGTCGACATCAACCTCATCCTCTCCGACCCGGCTCATGGCGTCGACGATCCGAACGAGCTCGTGATCAGCCAAGAGATCATCCTGCCACTGTGGATGCCCAACTTCGCCTGGCCAGCCGGCGGCGAAATCACCGATCCGTTTGGTCTCTGCCGCAACTCGGATTGCTCGTACCGGCACAAGGGGCTCGATCTCGCGCTCGATCTCTTTGTGCCCATCGTCGCAGCCGCTGACGGGGTGGTGACATTTGTCGGCGGGGACTCCGCACTGGGGTTGGGTTGGTACATCGAAATCGAGCATGAATATGGCTGGCGCACAACCTACGCCCATCTCTCCGAATTCGCCGTGTATCAAGGCCAGCACGTCAGCCAGGGCGACGTGATCGGCTACAACGGCAACACCGGATACAGCACCGGTCCCCATCTGCACTTCGAGGTTCACCACAACGACTGGTACGTCGACCCGCTGGTGGTGTTGCCCTAACGCTGTTCGCCTCGGCCGCTTAACTGACGCGCGACTGAATTTCGATGCACAGTCGGCGCAGCGCATCAACCTGCGGAGCGCCGAAGACGAGGTCGGAGCGCGGTCGATAATCGTCGCGCTCGCGCCAACCCGGCGAAGCGGCCTCAATCACTCCATCCAGCTCCGCCGCCGCAGAGAGCGCGCTCCAGGCCGCGCCGGCGGTATCGCCTTGACCGAGCAATGCATCGCTACCACGTCGAGCGGGGATGAGCGCGCGTTCGAGGCGCGGAACCAGCGCCGCCCCAAATTCAGGCATCCTCGCGTCGAGGTGCGACTTCGCCAGTGCATGCAGCGAATCGACCGCCGACCAACGTTCAGTCAGCTCAATACTCTCGATCTGAAGCGACTCACTGACCTGAGGCCAGAGATTCGGCAGCTTGAGCAATCGCCCCGCAGCACGGAGCCGACGCGGCAATCGCTGATGGTCAACTGGCTCACCGACGATCGCGCTGACGGCGGGGAACATGCCTGCGCGGATCGCATCAATCGCATAGATCGGTCGTTTGGTTGACTCGTAATCGTCCAATCCGATCCGTGCTCGCTGCAAGGAGCGACTGGCGCGAAGCTGGCGACCCTCAGCGGAGTAATAGCGGTCGCGGAAGGCTGCCAGTACCGATCTCAGCGTCGGATCAGCCATGCGCAGTGTGCGCATGTCAGCGAGGTTTCCGGCCAGCGGCTCGGTATGGAGTAGTTCTTCCAACTCCACCAGCGTTCCCGAGGTGATCGAGTCCACTGTGACCAGTTGGCCATTCTCTGCGACCACGCCGCCCTCATCGATCAATGCTTCATGGCGATGTCGGAATAGCAGAATCTGCAAGAGCGAACCGGCCCAGACTTGGTTACGGGCATAGTCGCCGATCAGCCCAACTCCACGCACCAACGAATCACGACTACGGTGTCGGGCGCCGATTCGTTCGGCCAGCAACTCCCAGTCGCGACGCTCAGAATCGGACACGTGCAGTTCAGAATCTTCAAAAGCCGCGGTAGCGGTTGGCGATCGGGAAGCGCCGGTCACGACCGAATGCTCGCGACGTGATCTTGAGTCCCGGCGCGGCCTGTCGACGCTTGTACTCGGCGCCCGTGACGAGCGACATGACTCGCTTGACTTCAGTCTCGCCAAACCCGGCCGCAACGATTTCATCCAGTGAACGGTCTTCCTCGACGAAGGCCTCGAGAATCGGGTCAAGCTGGTCGTAGGGCATGAGCGACTGTTCATCGAACTGATCGGGGCGCAGCTCCGCGCTCGGCGGCTTGGTCAGGACGGACACTGGAATGACCTCTCGCCCCGCACGTTGGTTGACCAACTCCGAGAGACGGTAGACGAGCAGCTTCGGCACATCCTGGATCACCGCCAGCCCGCCGGTCATGTCGCCGTACAACGTGGTGTAGCCAGTGGCGGACTCACTCTTGTTCGACGTGGTCAGTACGAGCGCGCCGGTTTTGTTCGATATCGCCATCATCAACACACCGCGAATGCGGGCCTGCAAGTTCTCTTCCGTGACATCCTGGGGCAAACCCTCGAACAACGGCGCCAATGTGTCGAGATAGGACTGGTACGGTCCCTCAATCGGCAGCACGTCCATCGCAATGCCGAGATTGTCGGCCAGCGCTCGCGCGTCGGCAACGCTGCCTTCGGAGGAGTAACGCGAAGGCATGGAGAAGCCGCGCACGTGCTCTGCCCCCAGCGCGTCCACTGCGATGACAGCGGTCAGGGTCGAATCGATCCCGCCAGAGAGGGCAATCACGACGTCACGGAATCCGGTCTTGTGCACATAGTCGCGTGTGCCGAGCACCAGCGCCTCATAGACCTGCTCGTCATTGGGCAACGTCTCGACGACTGGCGACCCAACAAGCGGGCTGCGTTCTCCCGAACGTTCGCGGGAAACGCTGGCGAGATTGGCCTGTGTCTGGGGGAGTCGCCGCAGTCGCGGATCATGCAGGCGGGTTTGCCGCACTTCTTCGACATCGAGGTCAACGGTCAGGAGATGCTCACGGAACATTGGCGCCCGAGCAATCAGATCGCCGCCGGGGCCATAGATCGTCGAGCCGCCATCGAAGATGAGATGGTCCTGTCCGCCAACCAGATTGCAATAGAGCGTGAGTACGGCGTTGTCAGCCGCGCGCGTCGCCAGCATCTGTTCACGCTGCTGCGACTTACCGGCGTGGAAGGGTGAGCCGTTGATGTTGACGACGACCTCGGCGCCAGCGAGGCACTGGTCCTGCATCGGACCAGAGGAATACCAGATGTCCTCACAGATCGTCACGCCGACGCGCGCGCCGGCGACATCGAAGAGCTGCACGCCCTGGCCAGGGCGGAAATAGCGGGCTTCGTCGAAGACGCCGTAGTTGGGGAGGTATTGCTTGTGATACGCGCCTGCCAACTGACCGTCGTGGATGACGGCGGCGGCGTTGAAAACATCGTGCGCATAGTCGACGAAGCCGACGATCGCCGTGACGTGTAGCCCGCGCGATGCTTCACGGACGCGATCGAGCATGGCCTGGTTGTCCTCGACGAAACCGCGTCGCAGAACGAGGTCTTCAGGCGGGTAGCCGGTCAGCGCCAGCTCGGGAAACGCGATGAGGTCCGCGCCGATCGACTCAGCCTCCCGAATTCGGTCGATGATCCTGGCGGCATTGCCTTCCAGATCGCCGACGGTCGAGTTGATTTGCGCCAACGACACGCGCAAGCGTCGCACGGGGGCTCCTGAGCTGTGTACTACCTGACGGATCGCAGCGTACCGCACCCCAGATACACTCTGGGTAGTGTCAAACTCCGCGCCTGACATCCCCGATTCCGCACCCCCCGCTCAACTGAGCGGCGCAGGCTTCACTTGGCCAGGCGGACGCGGCGTGGAAGATGTCAGCCTGTACGTCGGACGCGGCGAAGTGGTCACACTGCTCGGACCGAACGGCGCCGGCAAATCCACGATCCTGAAGATGCTGAGTGGCGAAATCGCGCCGCAGCAGGGCGTGGTCGCGATCTTCGGCAAATCGCATGATCGCAACGCCAAACGCCGAATCGGGCTTGTATTGCAAGAGGCGAGCACCGACGACCTGATGACCTTGCAGGAGACGCTGCAACTCCACGGTCGTCTGTTCGGCCTGCGGGGCGCGCGACTGCATCAGCGATGCACTGAGCTACTTGATTCCCTGGGCCTGAGCGAACGGGCAGACGACCGCTGCGAGACACTGTCGGGCGGTCTGCGGCGGCGACTCGACATTGCCCGGGCGCTCTTGCATGAGCCAGACCTCTTACTCCTCGATGAACCGACGCTGGCGCTGGATCCCGATTCGAGCGCAGCGATCTGGGAGACGCTGCGAGAACGCGTGTCGGATGGGGCGGCAGTGGTCGTCTGCTCAAATGACACTGTCGAGGCGGAAGCGAACGCTGACCGAGTGGTGATTGTCAGCGACGGTCATGTCGTAGCGGAGGACACCCCGTCCAACCTCACGTCTGGCCTGCTCCACGACGCGCTGGAACTCGATTGGCCCGATGCAACACAGACAGCACTCACAGACCTGGAATGCTGGCAGGGCGTCGGCACGATCCTGCGGACCGACGATCGGTTATTGCTCAGCGTCGAGAATTCGGCGGAGATCGTCCCTCGCCTGTTCCAACGCTATGGCGCACAGATACGCGGCATCAGGATTCGCGAATCGAGTCTGCGCGACGCCTGGTTTCAGATCGTCGGTCGTCCACTAGCTGAGAACGCGAGTGACGAAGCGTGATCGATACCGTCAATGCCTCGTTCGCCTTACTGACACGTGACCTGCGGGCGGTCGCGCGCTCACGATCGCAGCTGTACTCGTCGCTGCTGTTTCCCTTGATGCTGCTGGCGTTGCTCGGTACCGGCGTATCGAGCGGGCTATCGCCAACCTCGCCACGCATCCTCGATGGTGACTACACGTCATTTCTGGCGCCGGGGATGATCGCAATGACCGCACTGTTCTCGTCGACCTTTTCCAGCGCCGGCTTTTACCGCGACCGCGAGAGCGGACTGCTGCGCGCGATGCTGGCCTCCCCGCACAGTCCGCAGACGATCCTGTTTGGCAAGGCGTTGGGCGCGATCCTGATCGGGTCGATCCAGGC
>RKRS01000142.1 GCA_007571275.1 Dehalococcoidia bacterium | reverse complement strand
ACGTCGGCGGGCGGGTGCCGGGCAGCGCCGCCCGCGCAGTGATCAACTCGCCCTCATGGTTGACCTCGCCAGTTTCCAACAGCGAGCGACAGATGTTCACGTACTCACGCAGGTGCGAGAGCGGCTTCTCGAAGGGAATCCCCCAGGTGCCCTCAATCGCCGGCTTGTGCGATGGCCCCAGACCGAGAATCATCCGCCCCGGCGCAATCTGATCGACCGACGCCGCGCCCTGCACCATCGAGACCGGGTGGCGCGGATATGTAGGCACGATCGAGGTGCCAAAGGTAATCCGCTCTGCTCCTGAGAGCGCCGCGCCGACGAAGACGGCGAACGGATCGGGCGCTGGCCCGCCGACCGTCAACCAGGCGGTGTCCAGTCCGTCACGGTCAGCGGCGACGATGCCATCGATCAGTGACGGCGCGCTCATCATTTGAATGTTCTGCAAGGCGATGTGCACGCCAATTCGCATGTTCTGCATCTAGCTCTCCTCAATCAGGTTCGTGGTGATCCCGAGAATAATCGCAGTCTGGCAAGCGCAAGCCTTCTGCCTCATTCGTAGACGGCGCCAGGCGTGTAGTCGATGCGTTTGGCGCCGCGCACGCCGTCGACAAACTGCGCGCCGGTGAGGTCGTGGCCGGGCAGCAGGAAGGCGTCGCGCTCAGCGGCGAGGGCGGCGATCTTCTCGATCGAGCGATGCCAGGACTCGCCGTCCATGTCGATTGCGGAGGTGGCCGGCGGTGGACCGAGCGTGTCGTGGAAGTACATCGCGTCGGAGGTCAGGAAGACCCAGCCGGTTTGATCAAGCCGCGTCAGTACGCCCATCGTGCCCGGCGTGTGACCAGGTAGCGAAATGCACCACAGGTCTTTCGCGATCTCCTGATCGCCGTACATCAGCATCTGCGGCGCGCGCGAAACGAAGTTCCAGTCGGCGCGGACGAAGAAGTCGTTGGCCTCCGCCACATTGGTCACCACATGACGCCACTCGTCCTCGTGCACGACCACCTTCGCGCCCGCGTCCTCGAACAGTCGCAATCCGCCGGCGTGGTCGGCGTGCAGGTGCCCCTGAATCACGTGAGAGAAGTCCTCCGGGCCGAGTCCCCGCTGCTGGAGCACCGCCTCCAGGCAGACATCGGGCGTGACGTTGTCGAGACTGAGTAGCTGCAGCCACTCGGGCAGCCATTCCTCTGACCAATTGGCGGCGACGCCGGTCTCGAAGAGCATCAACCCGGCGTCCGGATGATCGATCGCGTAGGAGAGCGCCGGGCACTGATACATGCCCTGCACGATGTCGCCTGCAAATCGCTCCGGTTCGCGCCCGTCGGCGGGATCGAACAGCGCGGCCATGGGTAGCGGAAAGGAGCCAAGCTGCAGTCCGTAGATCTTGATGCCCATCGGGTTCCTCCGCTCCAGGTTCCTGGTTGCCCTCTGCTAGCCGTTGTCGTAGCCCTGCGTGATCGGATCGTCGGCGCGTTGTCCTGCCTGACCGTCGGGCGCGAAGTCATCCACCGTCTGCGCGAGGTCGTCGCGTGCTCTCAACAGCGGAACCTCCTGCGCTCCCTGGACCTGGCTGGCGAGATGCAGCGTCTGCGTGGGGAAGGCGAACTCGACCTGCAACTCATTGGCGAGCCGGATGATGTCGAGATTGAACACGTGCCGCGTACGCAGCTCTTCGTTCCAATTCGCGGCGCCGATGAACGTATAGACCATGATGTTGAGCGACGAATCGCCGAAGCTGTGCAGCTCGACGATGTAGTAATCGTGCCGCATGTTGGCGTTGGACCGCACGATCGCGCGGATGCCCTCGACGAACGCCTGGATACGGTCGGGATCGGTGTGATACGCGATCCCGACCGTCGTGTAGTACCGACGCCAGGTGCGTTGGCCCATATTGTTGACTGCGGTGTCGGTCATCCGCGCATTGGGCACGGTAATCAGCGAATCGGCGAAGGTTCGGATCCGAGTTGAGCGGAAGCCAATCTCTTCAACCGTCCCTTCCAGATCACCCACGATCACCCAGTCGCCAACCTGGAACGGCTTGTCGGCGAGGATCGTCGCTCCGCCGAGCAGATTCTTGAGCGTGTCCTGAGCGGCCAGGGCGACGGCTAATCCACCCAGTCCCAGACCTGCGATCAGTGAGGTAATGTTGATGTTCAGATTCTGCAAGACAAACACCATCCCGATCGCGCCGACGAAAATCCTGCCGGCTGTTCGCGCCAGTGGCACGAGCTGGTCATCGAGCTTGGAATCCGTCTCGACGGCTATCTCTCGCCAGTAGTCGGCGGCGGCGTCAACGAGTCGGAACCCGACCAGCACGCCGGCGAAGGTAGCGGTGAAATTGGTCAAGATAGCGACGATCGCTTCCACATCCTCGTCAAAATCGAGCACGGGGAACCCGATCGCGACCGTGATCGCGGCGAGTAGCAGGAGCAGCCGCCGCTGCAGCTGCTCTAGCTCATGCCGCCAGAATGCGTGACGCTCTGGCGGCGTGCGATGGGTGATCAGCAGCCGTAGCGCCCAGAGCAGGACATAGCGGGCCGCGATGATGATCAACACCATCGCGCCGAGCCCGATGAACTGCCAGACCTCGATCCCAATCACTGCTTCGTGCAGCCAGTTGAAGACGAGACCGGCAGACAACGCCATCACCCCTCAATCAGGCCCCGACGACGATCATCGGAGTCTGGATTGAGTCTATTGCGCATCACTCCCGCTATGGAGAAAGGAATGCAATAGCACTGCTCTCCCCCACTTGTGGGGGAGATGCCGAAGGCAGAGGGGGCTTACGCCGTCGACGGATCGTGCTCGAAGCCACAGGCCTTGTGCGAGCCGTCGCAGAACGGCTTCATGTCCGACTGCCCGCAGCGGCAGAGCGCCACCGCGCGTCCCTTCGGCAGCGGGATCTCGGAACCGTCGTTCGCTTTCAGCGTGAGTTCCTCGGTCGAAATGAGGATCGGTCCGTTGGCGTTGATCGTGATCTCTGGCATGTGCTGACTCCATTGCTCTGGATG
>RKRS01000249.1 GCA_007571275.1 Dehalococcoidia bacterium | reverse complement strand
GCGACGCTCGCAACGGGCAGACGGTCGAGCAGCTTCACTTCGTACCCGACGGCGAGTCGCACTCGGTCGCCTGGGTGCTGTGGCATGCCGCACGGGTCGAAGACCTGCTCGTGCAGGGGGCCTGGCAAGGGAAGCCGGAGATTTGGCGCGAGGGCAGCTGGGCTGAGAAGACCGGCCTGCCCGAGCGCGGCTTCGGCACGGGGCAGTCGACCGAAGAAGCATCAGCCGTGGCCATTGGCAATCTCGACGAATTCTGGGCCTACCAGGACGCCGTCAACGACTCCACGCACGCCTTCCTCGACTCGCTGACCGATGACGATCTCTCCCGTGAGGTTCAGCTCGGCGACCGCACCGAGAATTTGGGTGAGTCGATCACGTTGCATCTCTGCACGCATCTGAACGGGCACCGCGGGGAGATCAACCTGATTCGTGGAATGCACGGCCTCGACCCCGTGCGCCCGAACATGGGCGGCTGATCCCCGCCTGAAGGGTCGAACGCAACAGACGGGAGTCACCCATGCACGTAGTCATCACCGGTGCGAGCGGACTGGTTGGCGGCGCGCTGATCAATCAACTGCGCCAGCGCGATATCAGCGTCACTGCTGTCTCGCGCAATCCGCGCGCTCACACGGCGCTGTCAGGGGTGAACTGGACCGGCTGGGACGGCCTCAGCGACGCCGTCTCCGGCGCAGCGGGCGTCGTCCACCTCGCCGGCGAGGGAATCGTCGATCAGCGCTGGAACAGCGCCCGCAAGGCGGCCCTGCGCGATAGCCGAATCGAGACCACCCGCCAGGTTGTCCAGGCGATCCAGGAGGCGGGCGAGAAGCCGGCCGTGCTGATTAGCGCCTCAGCAATTGGTTACTACGGCAACAGGGTCGAACGCGAATCGACTGAGGTTGCCCCCGCCGGCGACGACTTCCTCGCCCAGCTCTGCGTCGATTGGGAAGCGGAGTCGCAAGGTTCTGGCGTGCGCACGGTCAACCCCAGATTCGGGATCGTCCTGGCCAACGAGGGCGGCGCGCTGCCGCGTTTGCTCTTCCCCTTCCGGCTTGGTCTGGGCGGGCCAATCGGTCGTGGCCGCTCCTGGTGGAGCTGGATTCACCTGGACGACGCGGTTGGCGCTATCATCCACGCGCTGGAGCAGTCGAATGTCGAAGGGCCGATCAACCTGACCGCCCCCAATCCGGTGCGCAATAGCCAATTCTCCAGCGCGCTCGGTCGGGCGCTCCGACGCCCGGCGCTGATGCCTGTGCCGCCGATGGCGCTCAAGCTCGCGCTCGGCGAAGGCGCCGGCGTGTTGCTCGCATCGCAGCGCATCCTGCCGACGCGCACGCTCGATCTCGGCTACCGATTCAAGTACACCGACATCGACTCGGCGCTGAAGGATCTCGTCGCCTGACCAGCATGCCCGACTCCATTCCGCTGCGCTACGGGATCAATCCTCACCAGACGCCAGCCTTGGTCTCGGCGATCGCCGAGTGGCCGTTCGCCGTGCTCAATGGCCAGCCCGGGTACATCAATCTGCTCGACGCGATGAGCGCCTGGAATCTCGTGCGAGAACTCAGGCAGACGCTGAACCAGCCAGCCGCCGCGTCCTACAAACATGTCTCTCCCGCCGGCGCGGCTATCGGCCTACCGCTGTCAGAGCGTCTCGCCCGCTCGTATGAGGTCGAGCGCCTTGATCTCTCAGCGGTCGCCGCGGC
The DNA here is from genome assembly GCA_007571275.1 of Dehalococcoidia bacterium. Taxonomy (GTDB): domain Bacteria; phylum Chloroflexota; class Dehalococcoidia; order Bin125; family Bin125; genus Bin125. Next base: position 8,545 of record RKRS01000249.1, on the reverse strand, counting down.
CTATGTCAGGGCCCGTGGCGGCGATCTGGTGAGCGCCTACGGAGATTTCGCTGCAGTTTCCGATACCGTCGACGAGTCGCTCGCGCGGTTTCTCCGCCGCGAGGTCTCGGACGGCATCATCGCGCCCGCATATGAGCCGGCGGCGCTGGACATCCTGCGCAAGAAGAAGGGCGGACGCTACCTCATCCTGCAGGCCGATCCCGAGCTTGCGCCGCCAGCAGTGGAGTCACGCGACCACTTCGGCATCCGCCTCGAGCAACCGCTCGACCGCAGACCGGTCGACGGGTCCGTCTTCGACAACCCCGTCACCGAGCTGACCGACTTCCCCGAAGACGTCCGCCGAGACCTGCTGGTCGCCACCATCGCGTTGCGTTACACGCAGTCCAACTCGGTCTGCGTGGCGGCCGATGGACAGGTGATCGGGCTCGGCGCGGGCCAGCAATCGCGGATCCACTGCTCACGGCTGGCCTGCGGCAAAGCCGACCGCTGGATGCTGCAGCAACACGATCAGGTGCTGGGACTCCAGTTCGACGCCGCGCTCAAGCGTCCCGACCGATTCGCCGCACGCGAACAGTACATCGCCTGGACCGAACTCTCTCAGCCGGAACGCGAGCGACTCCGTTCACAGATCGCCAACTGGCCAGGTCCGCTGACTGAGGACGATCGCCACGACTGGATCGGCCAATTCCGCACCGTGCTCAGCCACGACGCCTTCATGCCCTTCCGCGACAACGTCGACCGCGCGCAGGCGTCGTCCGTGACACACATCCTCCAGCCCGGTGGCTCGATCGCCGATGACGACACGACCAACGCGTGTAACCAATATGGCATCACCATGGCGCTCAGCGGGCAACGGTTGTTCCGTCACTGAAGCGTCAATCGGTTGTAACCTCAATCCATGTCCGCATTCACCGACTCTCCCATTGCGCTCTACGACACCCTGCTCCGCGACGGCTCCCAAATGGAGGGCATTGCCTTCTCGCTGCAGGACAAGATCACCGTCGCCCGACGGCTCGACGCACTCGGCATCCACTACGTCGAGGGCGGCTTCCCCGGCTCGAACGAAAAGGACAAGGCGTTCTTCGAGCAAATGAAGTCGAAACCGCTGGAGCGAGCCAGGCTGGTCGCCTTCGGCGGGACACGCAAGCCCGGCTCCGATGTCGAGACCGATTTCAACATCGTCGCCCTGCGCGAGGCCGAGACGCCGGTCGTCACCTTCGTGGGCAAAGCCATCGCCTCACAGGTCGAGACCGTGCTCAGCACCTCACGCGAGGAAAACCTCTCCATGGTCCGTGAATCGGTTGAGTACATGGCGTCGATCGGGCGCGAGGTCCACTTCGACGCCGAGCACTTCTTCGATGGATACCAGCAGGATCCTGACTATTCACTCAACGTACTCAGCACGGCCTATCGATCCGGCGCGCAATATCTGATCCTCTGCGACACCAACGGCGGCGCGATGACCGATGAAGTGATCGACGCGATCCGCGCAGTCCGCGAGATGTTGCCTGATGCCAAACTCGGTATCCACACACACAACGACTGTGACCTGGCAGTCGCCAACTCGCTCGCTGCGGTCAAGGCAGGCGTCGAGCAGGTACAAGGTTGCCTCAACGGCTACGGCGAGCGCTGCGGCAACGCCAATCTGTCCTCGATCATCCCCAATTTGCAGCTCAAGATGGGCATCCGTGTGGTCGACGATCACCAGCTGCAGGAGATCACGACCGCATCGCGCTTCGTCGCCGAACTGGCCAATCTACCGCTGAACGGGCTGGCCCCGTACGTGGGCGCATCAGCCTTCGCGCACAAGGCCGGCTATCACGTCGCCGCCGTCGTCAAGGACCCGATGCACTACCAGCACATCGAGCCTGCGTCGGTCGGCAATGATCGCCGAGTCTTGGTCTCCGAACTTTCCGGGAAGCGCAATATCCAGTTCAAACTTCAGGAGCGTGGCCACGACCTGCCCTTGACCCAACAAGAGACGACGGCGCTACTCGGACGGGTCAAGCAGATGGAGTCACGAGGCTTCCAGTACGAGGCGGCCGAGGCATCCTTCGAGCTGCTCGCCCTGCGCTCGCGCCCCGACTATCAGGCGCTGTTCGAGTTGGACGACTTCCTCGTGATCGAGCGTCGTCGCCCCGGCTCATCACAGGCGCTCAACGGTGATGAGTCGTTGATGATGGCCGAAGCGACCACCAAGATCCGCGTTGGCGATGATCTTTTCCACACTACGGCCGACGGCAACGGGCCGGTCAATGCGCTCGACGGCGCGGCTCGTAAGGGGCTGGAACTCGCGTTCCCCGAGCTGGCCGCAGTCACCCTGCTCGACTACAAGGTGCGGATCATCGACACCGACGCCGGCACGGGCGCGTTGGTGCGGACGTTGATCGAGTCGACCGACGGGCGCCACACCTGGACGACGGTGGGCGCTTCCGCCGATGTGATTGAAGCTTCCTGGATCGCGCTGGCCGACGCCTACGAGTACTATCTCCTGCACCGCGAGCAGTGGAGTCTCGACGACGAACTATCCACTGACTGAGCACGGGTTGGTATGATGCCACTGTGCGCGGTTGGCAGGGGCGAGTGCGCAGCCGTTAACATACGCATTGACATCGTGGGCCGCTGCTGAGCGGGACTGTGCTGTGTATGCCGGTGAGCGGGCGTGGCCCAAGGGAGTTGTGGGGCGATGGCGAGCGATGCTCTCGGCGTGACGCCAGGGGGATTCCCCAGGTGCGCGCAGTGTGAAAACGGGGTTCTGGTGCCGCTCTCTGACTTTGGCGGCCAAGGCGCGGCCGTCCACTTCAAGGCCTGGGTCTGCACCGATCCCAAGTGCCTGTTCAACCTCAAAATCAGAAACGGCGACGTCTACCTCAACGAGCCAATCTACGACGGCCGCGACGACCGCCGCTGAACAGCCCCTCAACGGGGGAGGGAGCGAGTGAGCGAGGACGCCTGTTCCGCTTCCTCCACTGAATGAGCAGTCCTGTAGGGAAGCTCCCACGCTTCCCAGTCCTGGGAGATGCTATCCACCGGTAGACTCGCCCTCGCTTCCCCCATTGGGGGAAGCTGTCCCGTAGGGACTGAAGGGAGCTTCCCACACCAGCTATCGTCTGCATATGCGTATCACCAGCGTCGACATCTACCCGATCATGACCTGGCGACCCCACCTGTTCGTCACGGTCACCGCCGATGATGGTACCTACGGCGTTGGAGAATCCGGTCTGACCTGGCAGGAACGCGCGATCGCCGCCTGCATCGAACGCTTCTCTGAGCTGGTCATCGGCGAGGACCCGATGCGTACCGAACATCTCTGGCAGCTCATGGCGCGGGCGTCGTTCTTTCCCGCCGATCGCATCAACTCCGCCGCCATCTCCGCCATCGATCTTGCCCTCTGGGACCTCAAGGGCAAATTGCTTGGCCAGCCCGTCTACAACCTGATCGGCGGGCTCGTCCGCGAGCGCATCCAGTGCTATCCCCACAATGAGGGCGAGGACGAACCGTCTCGGCTGATCGACGACATCGAGCGTACCGTCGCCGACGGCTGGCGCTTCGCCCGCTGGGGGTTCAGCGGCACGACGGCTGAAGCCTTCGATCCGTCCGACGCCGTCCGCCGCTCGGTCCATGCCATCGAAGCGGTCCGCGCGCACTTCGGTCCCGAGCTGGAGCTGTGCGTCGATGTCCACACCAGAGTCGATCTTCCCGATGCGCTCAGGTACTGTCGCGCGGTCGAAGATGTTCAGCCATTCTTCATCGAGGACGCGTTGCGCTCGGAGCGGCCGGAGTCGTATCGCCGCCTGCGTGAACGAACCAGCGTGCCGCTCGCCGCAGGCGAGCAATGGCATGGCAAGTGGGGCTTCGCCAGCGCGATTGAGGAAGAGCTAATCGACTACGCCCGCATCGATCTCTGCCTCGTCGGCGGCTTGACCGAGGCGCTCAAGATCGCGCGCTGGGCCGAGACGCATCACATCCAGATCGCGCCGCACAATCCGCTCGGTCCGGTCTCCTCGGCTGCAGGCGCGCATCTCACGCTGGCCGCGGCCAACGCCGGCGTCCTCGAGATGGCCCGCGAACCTGGCACGATCCTGGAGGACGTCTTCCCCCAGCAAACCCCGTTCGAACGCGGTCATGCGCTGCCGACCGACCAACCCGGCTGGGGCATCAGCTTCGACGCGCGGGCCGCCGCAAGATATCCAGAACCGCCGAACGGCTACGCGCCGATGCTCAAGCGCCGCGACGGAGCCTTCACCAACTGGTGATCCGCGAAGCACTCATGGTAGTAAGCTGGAAACGTCGGGGAGTGGCGCAGCCTGGCAGCGCGCTTCGTTCGGGACGAAGAGGTCGGAGGTTCAAATCCTCTCTCCCCGACCACACTGATCACCGCACTCCCCGAGCCACTCAAGAGCCCACCAGCGCTGATCTCGTGGGTGTTGCGTCTAGCGTTCCGACAACCGGGTTGCAAGCGGTTGGCGGATGCGAGAGGCGACCAGGAAGACCACACAGGACGCGCCGGCGCAGATCGCGTACATGACCAGCGCTCCGTCATAGCTGCCGCTGGCGTCGTAGATGCGACCCGCTACCCAGGGCGAGAACATGATCGCCATCGTCTGGAAGGTGAAGGCGGTACCCATGATCGTGGCGAAGTGGGCCAGCCCGAACCCGCGCGAGATCATCAGCGCCTCCAGCGACGGCGCCGCGGCGAAGCCCAGCACGTAGAGCACGACCTGCACCGCGACGCCCCAGGTCGTGCCGCCCGAAGCCCAGAGCACGGCCATCGATCCGCAGATGCAGACGGTGCAGAGGGCCGCGGCCCGCTCGGGTCGTCGGAAGCGCTCCAGTTGTCCGCCCGCGGTCAGAATCCAGACCACCGCGCCCCCGGCGGTCAACGAGACGATCAACGCTGCCGTTGCGTCGGAGTAGTCGAGCGACTGGTAGATCGGCACCGCTTGCGAGAGCCAGCCAAAGACGACGAAGTAAAACAGCATCAAGCCCAGCACGAGCGCCCAGAAGAGCGGTGTGCGGATTGCGACACGCGGTGTGACGCCGCTGATCTCGTTTGACACCGCCGTTGTTTGCGTTTGTCGCGGACGCTGCGACTCTGTGCCGGAATCGGGTCCGGGTCGGTCGCGAACCAGTACGAAGGCCACGGCGTATGCGCCTAGCACCATGAATCCGGACCAGAGGAAGGCGTCGCCCCAGCCCAGTCGTGAAATGATCGTCTGGGTGAGCGGCAGCATGATCAGCTGTCCCAACCAGACCGAGGCGCCGATGACGCTGACCGCAACGGCGCGCTGGCGGTCGAACCAGCGCACCGCCAGCGCCTGGGCCGGCATATAGGCGATCAGGCCGAGCGCCGCCGCGTTCAAGGCGAGATAGGCATACCACTGCCAGAGCTGCGTCATGAAGGCCAGCAGGGCCATCGAGAGCATCGCCAGCGGCGCGCCGATCAGCATCAGTCGACGCGGTCCGACGACATCGATCAGCCGACCGATGATCGGCGCCAGAAGTCCAACCGTACCGACGACCACAGAAAATCCGAGCGAGACTTCGGCGCGTGACCAGCCGAACTGGCGCTCCAGCGGCTGCACGTACGCGCCGAACGAGCCGAACGTCGCGCCCTCCGCTACCAATAGCGCGATCACCATGCCGAACAGCACGTACCAGCCGTAATAGACCCGCCCGAGTCGTCCGGCTCGCGTTCCCTTCGGTTCATACGTCGTCGCTTCGATAGCCATACAGCGCAGGCTACTCGCGCGCGCGCCAACTACGATCAAGAGCGATATCTTGTCTATGAGATTCACGACACAGTCGCGTATTCAACGCTCAGCACAGCCGCAGCGAACGGACCACACTTCCATGACTACAACCCTCAGCAGCATCAGCACCAGCCCCCTGCCCTGGCCGAATCAGCGAGAACTACCCGAGGTCACACGGCCACTGCCGGCCGGTACCACGGTGATCTCCGCCGATAGCCACTGGCTGGAGACGGGTGAATTCGTCGACCGCATGCCGGCCAAATACCGCGACCGCGCGCCGCGTGGCGTCTTCAACGAGCGTGGCTTCCACATGGAGATCGACGGTCAGACGACCGACAATCCGGCGATGCCGAGCGAAATGATCGAGGGTCGCGCCGGAATGTGGGACGCCAGCATTCGCGTGGAGGAGATCTCACGCGAAGGGGTCGATCAGGAAATTCTCTTCCCCCAACGCATGTTGGGCGTGATTCGCAACCAGGACTTCGATTACATCCAGGCTTGCATGGACGCCTACAACGAGATGCTGGCCGAGTTCTGCGCCGAGCGCCCGGACAAGCTACACGGCTTGGCGTTGCTCAACTACTGGAACCCCGAGGCGACTGAGGACGAGCTACAGAAGATCAAAGCGCTCGGCTTCAAGGGCGTCCTGATGCCGTCGCTACCGCCGCCACACGCCAAGGTGTACTACAACGCACGCGCACTCGAGCCCATGTGGAAGGCGATCGGCGAGTCTGGCCTGCCGCTCAGCTTCCACGTTGGCGAGACGTTCGACGCGCGCGGGCAGGGCGGTCTGGCCACGACCATCGTGGTCGCCTTCCAGCCGTTCCGTCGCCTTTTCGCGCTGCTGGCCTTCGCCGGCATCTTCGAGCGCAATCCCGGACTCAGGGTGGTCTTCACCGAGGGCGGCATCTCCTGGGTGCCCAGCGCGCTGTTCGACTGCGACAAGGTCTACGCCTCATTCGAGAGCGAGATGACGCCGAAGCTGGCCAACCCGCCGAGTCACTACTGGTTCGAGAACTGCTACGCGACGTTCATCGAGGATCCCAGCGGCCTGCGCCAGCTCGATCTGATCGGCGTCGACAAGGTGCTCTGGGGTTCGGACTACCCACACCCCGAGAGCGCCGTCGGCTACACCCAGCAGTCCCTCTGGGACGTCTTCGACGCCTGTGACTCAGTAGAGGACGCGCAAAAGATCGTCGGCGGCAACGCACAAAAAATCTGGGGCCTGACCTGAGTACGCGCTCGTAGCAAGAGGGGCGTCGCATGGCGCGACAGACAAGCCAGCCATGGGTGATTTTCATATTTCATGGCGCCGATGGCGAGTCGGTCGGTGCACGGGCGGTGGGCCAGTTCCTGCTTGACTTGACTGCGGCTGCCAGGCACATCGCCGCTGATCTGCTCGGACAGCCGGGGCCGCAAGGACCGCTGTCTCTCCAGGAGCGGTCGCTGGTTGAGTACACGCTTGTGTACAGCGGCCCCGGCAGCACACTCAAGATCGAGCTCGCTCCGCCCCGTCCTGAGTACGCGTTACAAACATCGTTGGCCATAGATGGCCAACGCAGTTCCCAGCTCACTCCTGACGTGGTGATGCGCGAGCTACGAGATGATTTAGCCAGTGGCGGCAACGGAAGATCGGCGACACGCCGTAGTAGAGCAATCGACGAGCTCCGCGCATCCATGCGACGAATCGCCCCGCAGGCTGGGATTGATTGCGCGGACGGAAGCCGACGTCGAGTTGTGACCATTCCCTTGCAGCTCTCATTACCAGCTGACCATGAAGCAGGCCCCGTTAGGCGGCGCGTCCTGTTCGGACGGGCGATGATGGCGGATGCTCAACCAGACCAGCGGCGACTGAGAGTCACAATGTATGACGGAAGTTCGTTGCTCCTCGAGGTTCCCAATGATCTTGCGGTCTCACTCAGAGACGCATTTGATCGGGATGTAGAGGTTCGGATTCGGACAGTAGTGGCAACAGGTCATAGCACCGTCGAGTCCTTGCGCTTGCTCGAACCGGCTGAGATCGGAGTCGATGTTCCTGACAAAGACTGGCAAACGTTGATGCAGGAGCAAGGGCTTGATCCGTCGAATCCTCCAGACTACCCAAGCATGTTGAAGTCGCTGTTTGATACCAACGATGATGCTGTCGCTTTTGCCAATTATCTGAGGGAGGTACGAGGGACATATGACGTCGGCGAATGAGCCTGCCCCATGGTCTCTCGATACCAATATTGTCAGCTATATCGTTCGTGAGGATTCGCAGTGGAGCGAGCAGTATACGCGCGTGATTACAAATCGTTTGCTGGCGCTGACGTATTTCGGTCGCGCTGAATTGGAAGCAGCCGAGTGGTCAGATATACAACGCGTCAAATTGACCGAATTTATCGAGAGTTGCGTGTACCTTGGTCCGCCTAGCGATGCCACGCGTCGTTGGTTTGCTCGAATCGCACGCGTACGGGCGCGGCTCCAACTCGAGCGTCGCGTTGCACGCGAAGATGCGTGGTTGATTGCGCAAACAGCGGAGTATCAACTGCCGCTACTCAGCCATGACCGCAATGCGGTACGTGTGGCTCGAGCGATCGGGCTTGACGTGAGTGGCACGTTGCTTGACGTCAGCCAACTCGAACGACTCTTCCAACAGGATGAGCGCATCCTGACAAACGATCCGTTACCACGCCTTGATTTCTGAGTGCTCGACAGCGAGCAGATACCCTGAGGCGACACAGTGTGGGCGAGCCGATCGAGGAGCCTGAGTCATGCCTGTTGAGCGAATTGAGATTCTTGAACGTGAAGCC
>RKRS01000118.1 GCA_007571275.1 Dehalococcoidia bacterium | reverse complement strand
ACTCGGTGTCCCTGCGGTCTTCAAGACGACCCGACAGGGTGGCGGAGTGTTGCAGTCCTCGGCTTCGGAGTCGACCCACACTTCGCTGCTGGTGGCACGCCGGCTATGTGACGAGCGCTCTGGAGCCACGGCGCCCGACATGGTGGCCTACACGTCTGCGCAAGCCCACTCGTCCATCGAGAAAGGCGTCCGCATGGCCGGCTTCGGCCACCTCCGGCTGATCGCCACCGACGGTCGGTTCGCGGCCCAGCCCGATGCCCTGCAAAGACAGATCTCCCGAGACCGCGCCGACGGACTGACGCCGGCTTATGTGGCCTCGTCGGTGGGCACGACTGCCACGACCGCCGTGGATCCGCTGCGGCGTCTTGGTGAGATCGCACGCGCCGAGGCGATGTGGCATCACGTCGATGCCGCCTACGCAGGTTCGGCGATGATCTGCGAGGAGTTCCGTCACCACCAAGACGGCCTCGAACTAGCCGACAGCTACCCCTTCAACCCGAACAAGTGGCTCGCCACCAACGTCGACTGCTCGGTGATGTGGGTTGCGGACCGCAGGCCGCTGATCGAGACGCTGAGCGTCGTACCGCCGTACTTGCGGAACAAGGCATCGGAGTCGGGCGAGGTGATCGACTACCGGGACTGGCACGCCCCGCTCGGGCGCCGCTTCCGAGCCCTCAAGTTGTGGTTCGTGCTACGCGCCTTCGGAGCGTCCGGGCTGCGACAGATGATACGTGAACATGTGGCCTGGGCCGGTGAACTCGAAGCGCGTATCCAAGGTCACCCGAAGCTCGAGATGTTCGCACCGACGCCGTTCGCGCTGGTGACTTTCACCCATATCGACGGCAACGACGCCACCGGCGCCCTCGTCGATGCCGTCAACGCAACCGAGCGCTTCTTCCTCACCACCTCAGAAATCGACGGACGACGCTTCGCGAGGGTCTCGATCGGCTCTATGTGGACCACCAAAGCCCATGTCGACGAACTCGCCGACACGATCGAGGCTTGCGTCCGAACCTGAATCCGGCTGGCTGCGAACTTCGCAGACGAAGAGGCCGACTCTTTGGTCCGGTCCCTGATCGAAACCTGAACTGAATCCGGCCGGCTACCTGCCGAGAGATTTCAGATATCGGCGAGCTGACTCCAAGGACTCCGGGTCGCGGCGTGCGCCGGCCAACGTGTCGGCGTCGCTGTAGGCGCCGAGCGTAGGCACCAGCTGCTCGGCTGCCGCGTTCACGGCATGCAGTGTGGCTCGCAGTGTGAGAGTCGACTTGGAGGCCAGCTGGCGCGCCAGATCCGCGGCATGGTGCTGAGCATCCGCGAGCGCGACTACATCCGCGCCTCCGTCGCCGGCGGTGCGGACGCCCGCTTCATCATGCGCAAGCACGTGGTGCCCAACGTGATGAGCCACCTGATCGTGGTCAGCACCATCGCCCTGCCCGGGATGATCCTGGGCGAGAGCGCGATCAGCTTCCTGGGCCTGGGGATCCAGCCGCCGCTGACCAGTCTGGGACTGCTGATCAACGAGGCGCAGAACCTCAACGCCATCCTGCTGTCGACCTGGATCATGCTTCCGGGAGTGGTGATCATCCTGACCGTGGCCGCCTTCAACTTCCTGGGAGATGGATTGCGAGACGCCGCGGATCCGTACAATTAGATTAGACCCAGAATAAGCGATTGACCCTGACAGGGGTTGAAAGAAATCCTCCTAAGTGCTGTAATGGGAAGCAGCTAATACCAGCCCACGCTGGCACAAAGGAGGATGCATTCAGATGCAGAAACAACCCTACCATAGCGACCGCACAGGCGCCAGAGGCCGATTCGTCAACCCGCGCCTGCTCCTGCGGCAGCACCGCGGCGCGCCACTGCTGAGCTGCTCGGGATTGGTGATCATTCGCCAGCTCATCGAGCGACTCGGGATCCCGCAGGCCATCAACGCCGGGGTCCGCGTGCTGCGCCGCCACAAGCCGTATACCGAGTCGGATCACATCCTCACGCTGGTCTACAACCTGCTCAGCGGCGGCGCTACGCTCAGCGACATCAACCGTCTGGGCGCCGACCCGGCGGTGCGGCGCGTGCTCGGCAGCGAACGGATTGCGCACGCGAGCACCGTCGGCGACTTTCTGGCCCGCTTCGCCCACGAGCCTGACGAACAGAAAGGCCACGAGCAGCGCCGGCTGCGCAAGCTGCGGCAGGTGATCGAGACGATCCAACAGGCCGCCTTTGCGTTGCTGCCGAAGCAGCGGCGGCAGGTGGCGACGCTGGATTGGGACTCCTCGAACCATCAGGTGTACGGCGAGCAGAAGGAAGGGGCGGACTTCGCCTATGACCGCACGTGGTGCTACAACGTGTTGTACGCGACGCTGGCGGAGACCGGCGACGTGCTGTATCAGGGGCTGCGGGAGGGTAACACCTACACCAGCGCGGGCACCGCAGAGGTGCTGCCGGGGACCATCGAGCGGGTCGGCAGGTACTTTGGCAGCGTGCGGCTGCGCGCCGACAGTGGCTTCTACGATCAGCAGATCGTCACCATCTGCGCGCAGCGCGAGGTGGAGTTCTTCATCGTTGCCGAGCAGCGGCGCAATCTGATGAAGGCCGTGCATGCGATCCCCGAGAGTGCCTGGCAGCCGTTTGTGGGCAAGCAGGTGCAACGCGGGCGCAGCAACGAGCCGCAGCGCAAGCGGCGGGAGAACCTGAAGCGCCAGATCACGCTGGCGCGCAAGCCCGACACCTGGTTCAAGGGCGCCCCGCAGGTTGCCGAGCTCGAGTTTCAGCCGGCGACCTGGAAGCGATCCTATCGGTTCGTGATCAAGCGCACGCCGATCATCGACAAGGACGACAAGCAACTGTCCTTGGACGACGGCGGGCTGCTGAAGTACGCGTACTACGTGGTGGTGACCAACTCGCAGCGCAGCGCGGCGGCGGTACTGAGCATCGCGCAGGGCCGCGGTAACCAGGAGAACTTGATCAAGGACTTCAAGCACGGGCTGGGGTTGTCGCACGTGCCGACCGG
>RKRS01000052.1 GCA_007571275.1 Dehalococcoidia bacterium | reverse complement strand
TCGGCTTCGGCTGGGACGCCAGCGATGCGATCGACGAGGAAATTCCCTCCGGAACAGAAGCGCTAAAGAGGTTGCTGTCATGAAGAAGGTCGAAGCAATCGTCCGACCAGAAGCACTCGAACCGGTCAAGCGCAAACTGATCGAGGCGGGCATCACCGGTCTGCACGTTGAGCGAGTCGCCGGTCACGGCTACCAGGGCGGCGTCGTCCAGGCCGGTCGCGGCGGACAGTTCTACGTCGTTGACATGATCCCGAAGGTGAAGATCATCACCGTCATTTCGGACTACAACGTGGAGCCAGCGATCGAGGCGATCATCGCCGGGGCCCGCTCCGACCGCACCGGCGACGGAAAGATTTTCGTCACGGATGTCGAGGAGGCGGTCCGCGTCCGAACTGGCGAACGCGGTCGAGAGGTGCTCTAGCGCTGCTCGATTGTCCTCAGTAGATCACCTGCTCGATCAGCAGTTCGACGTAACGCTGATCGTCAATGCCGAACTCCTGCTTGAGGATCGCCTCCGAGTGCTTGCCGAGTCCTGGCGATGGTCGCGTGCCCAGTCGCGTGTCGTTCCAGGTGAACGGCTGATGCTGGATCATGAACGGGATGGCGCCGCGCTGGAATCGGAAAAACAGGCCGTCAGCGCCCTGATCGCGTTCCACCAGGTCGGCGGCCGTCTCGGCAGGCGCGGCGGGGATACCACGGGCCTGAAGTATCGACGACAGTTCCCAAATCTCATGCCGTGCCGTCCATTCGGCCACAGCCGCTTCGATTTCGTCCTCAGCGCGTTTGCGCCCCTCGAGCGTCAACAGATCATCCCGATTCGCCAGGTCGTCACGCCCCATCAACTCGCAGAGCTCGCGCCATTCCTGTCGATCCCGAACAACCACAGCCAGCCAGGAGTCTTCTCCAGATCCGGGGAACAGGCCGTGCGGGCAAAACTCGTTGGAGCGGTTGCCGATACGCGGCGCGTCGACGCCGTTGACCAAGGCGTCCATCAACTCGTGATCGAGCAGATGAACAGCCGCCTCATACTGAGCGATCTCGATCTTCTGTCCCTCGCCAGTGCGCTCGCGGTGGAGCAGCGCCGCGATTAACTGCGAGGCCGCGATCGGCGCCAGTGTGAAGTCGGTGTGCAATGTACCGATACCGATCGGCGGCCGATCTGGCTGTCCCGTGTGTCCGGCCACGCCCGAGAGCGCGGTCACACCGTTGCCGATGCCGCGATATGACTTCTTCGGTCCCGACGCGCCCATGACCGGAAACGAAGCGAAGATCAGGTCGGGTTTGTGTTCGCATAGCTCCTCATAGGTGAGATGGAATTTCTCCATCGCGCCGGGCGCGAAGTTGTTCGTCACCAGGTCGAAGTGTGGCAGCATCTCCAGCACCAGCTCTCGAGTCTTGGGGTGGTGCAGGTTGAGCGTCAGCGAGCGTTTGTCCGTGTTGGTGTCATTGAAGAATGCGCCAGTATCAATGGTGAATCCCTGCGGCGGATGCGAGAACTCGCGGACTGAGTCCAGACCTGTCACCGACTCAATCTTGATCACGTCCGCGCCGAGATTGGCGAGCATCTCCGTGATCAGCGGACCAGCGGCCATCCAGCAAAAATCAAGTACGCGAACGCCTTCGAGTGGCAGTTTAGTCGCAGCGCGTGGCGCCAACGCGATCGGGGAGCGAACAGGGGCGATGGCTGGAGCATCGCTGGTTGGACGCTCACCCTTGACGATGCCCAGATCGATCAGTGCAGTCAGCTCGCTGTTCGAGCGGCCGCCCAGCTCGCGCAGCACATTGCTTGAGTGTTCACCGAGACCAGGCGCTGGTCGAGGACGGTGTGTCAGACCGGTTGATCGGTATGGACTACGCGGCAGCGGCAGCGTTCGTCCCAGCATCGGGTGCTCAACCTCGGGATAGAATCCCCGCTCGTGCAGATGAGGGTCGCGCGCGATATCGATCGCCGTTTGCACTGGCAACCCAAGATCACCGTTACCTTGCGCCCTCGCGACCAGTGTGTCGCGTTCCTGAGCGGCGCAGAAGCGCTCTGTGAATTTCTGCATCTCGAGTCGATGCGCAACCCGATACAGCTGATCCGTCCAGGGCTCATTGAGCAGTGTGTCGTCGCCGGTGACCTCTGCGTACCACTCGGGGAACTCCTTCCAGCCGATGTTCGTGGGCGACTGCATGTACGTGACCCACAGTCCGTCGCTGGTCTCATAGGTGACGCCGGGCGTCTCGATGAAGACGATCTCGCCGTCCTCGAACCTGCCTTGTTCGTAGGAGCCCAATCCCGCGCCGACGACGGGATATTTCAGGCCGCCGGTACCTGAGCGCTCAGCCACCATGCCGTGCCAGAGATAGAGATTCGGGTTGGCTGCCTGGATGATCGTGGAGATCACCGCTTCCTGCAGAGAGATGGTCGAAGAAACTGCGAGCCCTCCACGAGATCGTTGAAAGATGGTGGCGACCGCCGCCGCGACTGCCAGATAGGACGACTGTTTGTAACCAAGTTTGCCTGCCGGGTAGTCAGGCGCGATATCCGGGAAGCCGTTACAGACCAATTGCGTACCAGCCGCCATCGCGATCAGGTCGGTCGCCTGCTCCGATGGATCGCCGCGCCGGAACACGATGTCGACAACGGATGGTCCGCCGCCGTCATGCGCTGATTCATGGAGACGCGCAAAGAACTGAGACGCGAGCACTGACTTCTCCATCGGCGCGATCACGACATCGACTTGTGACGCGAGCTGCTCAATGAGTTCCCAGGATTTTGGAGCCTGAAGGTCAAGCGCCAACGATTCCTTGCCCTGGTTGTAGAGCAGATGTCGCAGCGCCCGTTCATTGCCCGGTGTGCCATCGAGCCACGGTCCGACTCGTCGAATCCGATCACCGTTCGCAGACTCGATCCGCACTACCCGAGCGCCGAGGTCCGCAAGGTACCGTCCGGCGACGATCAGCGGTTCGTCCGATAGATCCAGAACGATCGCGCCGTCCAGAGGTTGAGCTTTGGTCATTGTTGTAATCTCTGTCTCTA
>RKRS01000223.1 GCA_007571275.1 Dehalococcoidia bacterium | reverse complement strand
CGATTCGCCATAATGCCTCCTCGCTCTGAACTCAGGATATGCTCAGCCAGTGCTTAACTGACATTGAGGATGCCAATCATGCCGCTCTCTCAGATTGAAGTTGTTCAGGAAGGTCTCGACGGCATGCACGCCATGCTGGATCGAGCCGTGCCAGACATGAACGCTGAGCAGTGGAACGCGCGGCCGGCCGACGACGGCGTCAGCGCATTCTTCTCGCTCTGGCATTACGTCCGCACCGAGGACAACATCGTCAACTGGGTCGCCCAGCGACGATCCACCGTCTGGCTCAACGGTGGTTGGGACGAGCATTTTGGCTTGCACCGCACCTCGCAAGGCACGGGGATGACGAAAGAACAGGCCGACGCCGTCCTGCTCAACGACGTCGACGGTTGGCTCACCTATCAACAGCAGGTTTGGGACGTTACCCGCGAGTGGGTCGCCAGCCTCAGCTCCGACCATCTCACCGAGCAGATCGTGATTAAGCCGACTCCGCCAATGACGGTCTGGCAAGCGTTGACCGGCATGCTGCTCTATCACGGCTACCGTCACGTCGGCGAAATTGAGCACGCCCGTGGCCTACTCGGACTTGGCGGTCTGACGATCTAAGCGGGTTCGAAAGAGGGCGATCGGATTGACAGACGATCTGGTACTGCCCTCTATGTTTCGGTGGAAACACCGAGCAGCGTCAACGTATAACAGACCATGCTGCTTTCTTGCGGAAGTGTCCGTGCCCGCTGCCAATTGCTGGCCGCCGAGCGTAACGCCGTCGCCCGAATACGTCACATCGGGCGACTGGGCCGACGGCTAGAGCGCCTACTTCACGCGCCACGGGCGCGGCTGGGGTCTGACCGCCGCCGATCAGCTGCTGATATCGGGCGACTTTGATCTGAGTCAGTACGTCGCGCTGAGCCTGGCCGAGCGCGAGCATGACAGCGGGCCGACTGCGAAGATGGCGACAGGCGATATCCTCAATCACGAGACCACTGACATAGACAGGACAGCAGATGACTGATTTCGGCGTTTCCATGTTCCCCACCGACTATGCGATTCAGCCGCCCGAGCTTGCTCGCGAGGTTGAGGCTCGCGGCTTCGAATCGCTCTGGTTCCCCGAGCACACCCACATCCCGACATCACGCATCTCGCCCTGGCCCGGCGGCGGCGATCTGCCGCAGGAGTACTGGCACACGCACGACCCGTTTGTCTCGCTGATGGCCGCGGCCGCCGCGACCGAAACAATCAATGTCGGCACCGGCATCCTGCTCGTTCCTGAGCACGATGTGCTCGTCGCCGCGAAATCAGCGGCCTCGCTCGACATGATCTCCGGCGGACGCCTGATTCTCGGCATCGGGGCAGGCTGGAATGCCGAGGAGCTGGAGAACCACGGCTGGAATTTCAAGGACCGTTGGAAGGTCACCCGCGAGATCGTCCTCGCCTGGCGTGAACTCTGGACCAAAGATGAACCGGAGTTCCACGGCGAATTCATCGACTTCGATCCCGTCTGGAGCTACCCCAAGCCAGTCCAGGAGAATGGCCCCCAGATCCTGCTCGGGGCACAGTCGAAATGGGCCTTCGATCGCGTCGTCGACTACTGCGACGGCTGGCTGCCGATTGCTCTACGCGGTGACATGCGCGCCGATATGGAACAGCTACGCGCCGCGGCCGACCGCGCCGAGCGTGACTTCGACAGCATCCAACGCTCCGTCTTCGGCGTCGGTCCAGATCCGGCGCAGGTCCAGAATCTGATCGACATCGGCTTCCAGCGGATCATCTTCGGTCTGCCGCCGGCTCAGGCCGAACAGGTCATTCCAATGCTTGACCGCTACGCAGCAATCAAGGCGGAGTTCAACGGCGGCTGAGCTTCGCCACGATCTCCTGGTGGGCGACGTGAGCGGTGAGCAGGCATTCGCTCGTCTCTCGCGCGCCCGCCTGCGCCGGCTACGACAGCTGTTGACGGCCAAAGGTCGGCGTCAGCAACGCCGCTTCCTGCTCGATGGCGAGAAGCTGGTCCACGACGCCATCGATGCTGAGGCTCCACTCGAGGAGATACTGAGTACGATCCCCGAACGCTGGTCGGACACGGGACTGCCTGTGACCAGGCTCACGCGGGCAGACTCGGAGCGTCTCTCTGAGACCAAGACTCCGCAAGGTCACTTCGCAGTCGTTCGTGATGAGTTGACCAAACTGCTGATGCCAACCTGCGACTCCTGGCGAATCGTCGCGCTGGACGCGGTCCAGGATGCGGGTAACGTGGGCGGGATTATCCGCTCCGCAGCCGCATTCGGCGCTACGGCAGTCATCACGGGACCAGGCACGGCCGACCCGACGCACCCGCGAGTGGTCAGGGCCGCAACGGGCGCCTGGTTCCAGGTACCGATTTCCCGATCAGTCGATTTGCGCAAGGAACTCTCACAGCTCAAGGAGCACGGCGCGAGCGTCCTGGCAACTGGCAGTGACGCCACTTCGCTCGATCAGCTGGAGCTTCCTGACAGATTGGTCTGGTTGTTCGGCAATGAGGGATCGGGCGTCAGCTCGCAGCTTGAACCGATGATTGACCAGTGCGTCTCTATCCCCATCGCCAGGTCCGTTGATTCCCTGAATGTCAACGTTGCCGCCGGCATCATCCTGCACCAAGCTCGTGCGCGCGCTCGCGAGAGGAGCCTCAAGTGAAAATCACCACCTGGAATGTCAACTCGATCCGCGCGCGTGAAGACCGCGTGCTCAACTGGCTCGATCAGCACCAACCCGACGTGCTCTGCCTGCAAGAGCTCAAATGCACCGAAGAGCAGTTTCCCTTCGACGGTTTTGATGCATTGGGCTACCAAGTCGTGATCCATGGCCAGAAGTCGTACAACGGCGTCGCCATCGCCTCGCTCGACTATCCCGACAGCGTGGAAGCAGCGGTCCCCTGGCCCGAGGACGACCAGTCTCGCGGGATCGCCGTCGAGATCAACGGCATACGCGTCGCCAGCCTCTACTGCCCCAACGGACGCAGCGTCGGTCATCCCGCTTATGAGTACAAGCTCGCGTGGTTCGATCGGTTACACGACTGGCTTAGCTCCTTCTCTCCGCAGACGCCGATGGTTTTGACCGGCGATTACAACATCACCTTCGACGACCGAGACGTGAACGACCCTGTGGCCTGGCGCGAGCAGATCCTCTGCTCCACACCAGAACGGCAACGGCTCAATGCGCTGATCGACTGGGGACTCACCGACGCGTTGCGGCTGTTTGATGAATCAGCAGGTATCTACACATGGTGGGATTATCGCGCGGGTGGCATTCTGCAGAACAAGGGGTTACGGATCGATCACCACTTGATTAGCGGACCGCTGGTCGAACGGGCAGTAGCGGTCGAGATTGACGTTGATGAGCGCCGATCCGAACGCGATGGCGACAAACCGTCCGACCACGCGCCAGTCACACTGGTGCTAGAGGACTAGCGGGGTTCAAACCTGCATCCTCCAGTACAGCCGCGCAGCGGATCACTGCTGAGTCGTTACCCTCCCGAGCCATCACCTGCACGGATATCGGCATTCCTGCCGGGTCGAGCCCCGCCGGCACGGCGATCGCAGGCGCCTGGATCAGGTTGGCCAATGGCGTGTAGAGGATCGAGATCGTCCATGGGCTGACCGACCGTCCGGCAATTTCGTCAATCCGAGCGCCATGTTCGTGGGCGGCAATCGCGCTCGTCGGCGTCAACAACAGATCGAAATCGTTGAACCACGCATCCATCCGTCGACGCAGCTGATCGAGTGCGGCGTACGCCTCTGCCACTTGCACCCCGGTCAACCCATGACCACGTTTCAGGCTGCCGCGCGTGTAGTCGCTCAGATCAGACTCGCGCCCGACGCACAAGGCTCCGTAGTTTGTCGCGGCTCCCACAGCGGACAGCGTTGGAAACACTTCATTCGGATCGGAGATGTCAGGAGAAGCTGCTGACACCGAGGCTCCGGCCTCGCGCAACATCGCCGCCGCCAGTTCCACGCGCTCCACGATTGACGGTTCGCACGGTATCGGCCAACCCAGTTCGGTGGTGTAACCCACCTTGAGGCCGTCCAGGCTGCCAACGCGCGCAGCGGCGGCAATACCTTCCGAGCCGTCGCGAACAGGGCGATATGGGGCAGAATCGTCGGGGTGCGAATCAAACATGTTCTCCAGCATCAGCGCTGCATCTGCAACCGTGCGCGCCAGTACGCCATCGGTAGAGATCTGCGACATGCCAGCGCCTCGGACTCGACGTGGTATGCGTCGACCTGTCGGTTTCAGCCCCACAACGCCGCAGTAGGCCGCCGGTACCCGCACCGATCCGCCACCGTCGGTCCCATGATGCAATGGTCCATAGCCAGCGGTGCAGGCCGCGGCTGCGCCGCCACTGGAACCACCCGCTGTCCGTTCGAGATTCCAGGGGTTGGCCGTCGGCGGACCGAGCCGATTCATCGTCTGGGCGGCGAGGCCGAACTCGGATGTATTGGTCTTGCCGAGCAATACCGCCCCAGACTCACGCAGACGCTCGACAAACAGTTCATCACGCGCAGCGGGCGCCCTGGAGGTGACCAGTGAGCCCATAGTCGTTGGGATTCCCGCAACGTCAACCAGGTCCTTGAGCGTCACCGGGACTCCGAGCAGGGCGCGCAGATCGTTGCCGTCTGACTTCAGATACGCCTGCTCCGCGCTCTGCGCCTGCGCCATCGCCAGGTCACGCGTCTGAGCGATGAATCCGTGAACCGATGACTCAAGCGCATCAATTCGCGCGAAGATCGCTGTCAACACCTCGACGGGTGAGAGTTCGCGTGACTGATATGCAGCCCGCAGCTCAAGTGCAGAGAGCTCGTGAATCTGCGTCATCAGAGGTTTTCGATTTCGACCGGCTCAATGTTTCCAGCAGGCGTGAAACCGAAGATGCGTCCGTAGAAATCGAGCTCAGCCTCGGTCGCACGTTGGATGTTGGCTGCCTGGCGGAATCCGTGCTGCTCCCCTTCAAAGGCGATGTATGCCACCGGCAGACCCTTCTTGCGCAGCGCATCGACCATCCGCTCAGCCTGGTTGGGCGGCACGACCTTGTCCTCCAGGCCTTGCAGAAAGATGATTGGACAGCTGAGCCGATCGACCGCGTGGATCGGCGAACGCTGCTCGTATAACTCAGCCCGCTCCGGATACGGGCCAATCAGCGAATCGAGGTAACGCGACTCAAATTTATGCGTATCCTGCGCCAGCGCAGCCGCGTCAGACACTCCGAAGTACGACGCGCCGGCTGTGAACACGTCGCCAAACGTCAACGCGCAGAGCGTGGTGTAGCCACCTGCCGAACCGCCGCGGATCGCCAACCGAGCCGGATCAACGTCACCGCGCTCGACCAGATACAACGCAGCCGCCTCACAGTCCTCGCGATCAACGATCCCCCAGTTCCCCTCCAGCAGACGGCGGTAGGCGGTACCGTAGCCGGTCGAGCCGCCGTAGTTCACATCGACCACCGCAAAGCCACGCGTGGTCCAGTATTGAATGGCCAGTGTGAATCCAGGCGATGTGGCAGAGGTCGGCCCGCCGTGAATGATCGCCATCAGCGGTGGCCGCTCGCCCTCAGGCGCACGCACGTCCGCGTTGCGCGGCGCGTAGTAATACGCATGGGCACGACGCCCATCAGCGCTGGGGAAGCTGATTGCCTCCGCTTCGGAGATATGCGCTGGATCGATCGACTCACCGCTCGAGGCTCGGATCGACTCCAACTCACCCGTGTCTGCGTCGACCGCCACTAACGCTGCTCCCGATACAGCGGTCGCCAGCGAACTCACAACGCGGTTGCCGCTGGCAGCGATAAAGGTGCCGAAGTATCCGGTCGCTGTCAGGTCCGTCGGGACATCACGCAGTACTCCGGACTGCGGATCGAAGATGCCCAAATGCGAGCCGTCAGCATTGGAATAGCGGGTGCAGATTCGACCGTCGTCGAGGAACGCATAGCTGGAGATACTGAACACCCATTTCGGCTGTCCAAACTCCGCCTCCATGGGCAGCACGTTGATCAGACGCTCGCCATCCCAGCGATGCAGATTCCACCAGCCGTTCGCGTCCGAGATGCAGTACAGATCACCATTGGGCGACCAGAGCGGTTCGGTGATCGATTCCTGACCCTTGGCGTCACCGGCGATCCGTCGCGGCGAAAGCAGCGATCCGGTCGATGAGATCTCGGCTAACCACAGCTCAGCGCCTTCCCACGGCATGTGTGGGTGGTTCCAGCAGACCCAGGCGAGGCGGCGACCATCCGGGCTGATCCGCGGTGATGAATAGAAATCGTAGCCTTGATGCAGCGGCTGCGGCTCGCTCGAGCCATCCGTCGGCACGCTGACCAACAAATTCTCCGCCTCCAGACCCTCCCTGCGATGATCCTCGCCAACACAGATCAACCGCTGGCGGCCCACGTCGACCACGGCGTCGGCGTAACGCATCGCGATCTCTGGCGTGATTGGCGTTGGCTCGTCCGAACCGTCCACGCGCCGTCGGTAGAGGCGTTGATCGGGGAAGTGTGAGAAGTAGGCATAACCTCCACCGACCGCAAGCGATCCGCCGCCGTATTCGTGTACCAGCGTGCGAGCGCTGTATTCGGGCGTTGTGATTTCGCTTAGCTCGCCCGCGGCGCCGAGTCGCATCGCCGCATAGCGTCCCTGTTCATCCGGACGCGACTCCACCCAATACAGATCGCCGCCATCGACATCGATCTCGTCGAAGCGCAGCGCGCCGGCGGTCAGCATCTCGGTATCAATCGGTGACTCCCACGAGCCGTATGGCGCAATCCGCGGTTCGCTCGATGTCTCACTCATCGTTACCCTCGCTCGCTGTAAACCTGTAATCATCGTATGCGAAGCTCTGCTACACGACCGCAACCGAGAGACGCATATGGAGGATGTCGCATGGCTCACTCGTCTCAGGGGAGCGCAGCAATGACGAGTCACACTGGTGCACTCCCCAACCACGACCGCGCGCAGGTCGACGCCCCCTTGGCGGCCGACGTGCGACTGCTGAGCAGTCTGCTGGGCAACACGATCCGCATGGTCGACGGCGACGACGTCTTCAACGCCGTTGAGCAGCTGCGCGGACTCACCCAGCGCCGTCGCGGTGTTCGGCAGGAACCTGAACCGCAGCTGACAGCGGAGATCGTTCGGCTCGTGCAGAGTTGGCCGCTTTGGCTGGCAGCCGAGGTCGGCAATGCCTTCCTCACCTACTTCCTGCTGACGAACACCGCTGAAGAGACACACCGCATCCGACGACGACGCGTTCGCTCAACCGATTCGCAGATCGCTCCGCGTTCGATTCCTGCGGTCGTTGAGCAACTGTTGTCTCGCGGTATCGATCAGGACACGATTCGCGCTCAAGCGGCCGGAATCCGCCTGCAACCGGTGTTCACCGCCCATCCCACAGAGTCTCAGCGTCTCACCATGCTGGGCACGTTGCAGGACGTGCATCGCCTGCTGCTACAACGGGAGATCGCCATTCCTTCGGAGTTGGAGGAGATCGACGCGGCGCTTCGCATGCACATCGAGGGACTCTGGCAGGCCGACCATCTCCGCTACCGACGACCAACCGTGCTGGCAGAGTCACGCCTGTTGTTGCGCACGTTCGAGACGACCTTATGGGACGCGGTGCCCGTTGTGACCGGTCGTTTCCGCCACGCGACCGGCGTCAGTCCGCAGAACGCGCCAGCGCCGATTCGGCTCGGTTCCTGGATGGGCGGCGACGCCGATGGCAATCCGAACGTCACACCGGACCTGACCTGGCAAACTGCACTGACCATGCGAGCTCAGGTGCTCAGAATGCATCTGCAGGCCGTGCGCAATCTGGATGGCACGTTGCCGCATTCGGTCAGAAGGGTGGCGGCGTCGCGGCGGCTGGAGGCGTCGCTACAGCGAGACGCCCGTCGGATGCCGCGAGTCAAGGAACGGCTCGAACGACGCAATGCGGCCGAGCGCTACCGTCACAAGATTCGCTATATGGCCGCTCGGTTGCAGGCGACGCTCGAGGCGGACTACGCGTTGCTCGACACGCGAGCGGTGAACATTCACGATGCTCGGCTGAGTTCCACCGAACCAGACGGAGTCGCATATGACTCAGCTCGGGATTTTGTCGACGATCTCGAGACCATCGCCGAGAGCTTGCGACATCACGGCGCCAACGCCGGCGCTGAAACGGTCGTGCAACCGTTGATCGACCGCGCGCGCGCGTTTGGCTTCCACCTGGCGACGCTCGACATTCGTGATCACGCCGATCGCTTCCACACCGCCGCCGACGCCGTCCTCAACGGTCTCGACATCCAGCCACCAGGCGGTAGCTATCTCGAATTGAGCCGAGAACAGCAGGAAGCCTTCCTGGCCAGCGAGCTGGACCGAGACTACTTCCCAGTCGGACACGCAATGTCCACGCACGACGACGAGACGCTACGACGGTTCCGAACAGCTCGGCGGATTCAGCGAATCTGTGGCCAAGAGGCCGTGCAAACGTGCATCGTCTCGATGTCAGAGACCGCAGCCGATGTCTTGGCGCCGGTCCTCGTTGCGAGGCAGGCGGGCCTCAACGACATCGCCCTTCGCGCCCCGGGTGGCCGCATCCGCATCGCGCCGCTGTTCGAGCGTGTCGCCGACCTGGATCGGGCGCCAGCCGTCCTGCGCTCGCTGTTCCGACATGGCGCCTATCGCCGACACCTCAAGGCTCATAACGACCTGCAGGAAGTGATGGTTGGTTACTCCGACTCGGCCAAGGACGCCGGCGTATTGCCATCGCTCTGGGGCCTCTATCGGGCGCAGGAACTCATGCACGAGGTCGCTCGCGAGTCCGGCATCGATCTGATGTTCTTTCATGGACGCGGGGGCACGGTCAGCCGAGGCGGCGGACCATCTCATGATGCGATCCTGGCTTTGCCGCCGCACACGACGGAAGGCGGAATCAAGCTCACCGAACAGGGCGAGATGATCCAGTTCACGTACGGTATGCCGGGACTGGCGCAGTGGAATCTCGAGCAGACGTTGGCTGCCGCGGTGGTCAAGCGGTTCGACCATGGTCACACCGACACACCAGACAGCGAGCGCGAGCGCTATCACGCGGCGATGGACGAATTGGCTGAAACCGCCGAGCGCGCGTACCGGGATCAGGTCGTTGACGATCCGGACCTACATGCATACTTCCAGCGCGTCACGCCGATTGGCATGCTCGGCAATCTCGCCATTGGCTCACGGCCAACCTTCAGGCCTGGCTCGGACGCCTCGTTGACGTCCCTGCGCGCTATCCCGTGGGTGTTCGCCTGGATGCAGACACGTCACGTGATCACGGGCTGGATGGGTGTCGGAGCCGCGCTGGAACAGTTCATTCAGACGCATGGCGATACTGGCGAGGCGCTGCTCCGCGATATGCGGGCCCGCTGGCCATTCTTTGCCACGTTGTTATCGAACGTTGAAATGGTGCTGGCCAAGGCCGACTTCGACGTGGCCGAACACTACGCGCGCACGCTCGGCGATGGCGACCACGACTTACGAACATTCAGCCGTTTGAGCGAGGAGTATCACCGAACCGTCGCAATGGTGAACCGTTTGGCCAATCAGGACCGCTTACTCGACCGCGCTCCTGTGTTGCAGCGCTCGATTGCCCTACGCAATCCTTATGTGGACGCGCTGAGTTTTCTCCAGGTGGAGCTGCTCAGTCGCATCCGCAATCAGCGTGAAGGCGATCCGGAGTACGCGGACACGTTGGAGGCAATCCTCCGTAGCGTCAACGGCGTCGCTGCCGGGTTGCGCAATACCGGTTAACGACTTGAGCTATTCGACCAGCTCCCAGTGGACCAGCGTGAACGGATCATCGCCGTCGTGGTCTTCGAAGTGTGGGCGGACTTCGGCTCCGATCGCGACGGTCTGCATCGGATCACCGATCAGGTTTCCGACCATGCGGACATTCTCATGGTTCGGTAGCTCGACCAGCACAACGAGGTATGGACAGGAATCCTGCAGCGCCGGATGAACCGGATGCCAGACACGCTCCCACGAATAGATGCGTCCGTTGCCTTCGACGGGCTTCCAGCCAAGATCGAAGGAATGGCAGCGGTGACAGACCCACTCCGGGCCGAACTGCGGTCGGTCACAGGTGTTGCAGTTCTGCACCAACAACTCGTGACGCTTCACGCCTTCCCAGTACTCGGTGTCGAGTCCATCGATTGCCGGAGCGGGAGCAGGCATGCCCTCGCCGAGGTAGTACCGTCCAGGATTGGCCATTAGAGCACCGCCTCTGAGCCGACGATCATGTTGGAGACCGGGGTGACCATCGGGCCCGACGCGACCAGCGAAACGTTCACGTCATCGACCTG
>RKRS01000279.1 GCA_007571275.1 Dehalococcoidia bacterium | reverse complement strand
GAAGGAGACCCATGGCTATGACCTCAGCGAAGCGACGCATCTCGGTCAACCTGGCCTGGAACCCTGATTTCGTCGATACGTTCCTCGCTCGCGCGAGACTGGCTGACGAGATCGGCGTGGATACGATCGCGGTACTCGAGGGCTACGGGCATGACGCATTTACTGGCATGGCGCTGCTTGCTCATGTCACCTCGAATGTACGGATCGCGTCGTCGATCGTGAATGTGTTCTCACGAACCCCAGCGACGCTGGCCCAGAGCTTTGGCACGCTGGATCAGCTCTCCGGCGGTCGGATCGTTGTCGGTTTGGGCGCGAGCGCGCCCGGTGCGATTGAACGCTTTCACGGCGTCAAGTTCGAGCGACCCTTCGCCAGGATTCGAGAGGCCGTGGAGCTGATTCGCCTCTATTGGTCGCGCGAGCGATTCAGCTACGACGGACCTACGATCCACGTGGAACGTTCATTGATCAGCGGGATGATTCCGGCGCAACCGACGCCTCAGATCCACCTCGCCACCCTGCATCCGACATCGGTGCGGATGACGGCGGAGTTGGCCGATGGCTGGATGCCGACTTGGATTCCCAACAAGCGGGTCGCCGAGTCCGTGACGCAGCTGCGGCAGTGGTCGGTTGACGCCGGTCGCTCGCCCGAGGCCGTGGAAGTCAGGTCGCCGGGCTCAGCGACCGTGATACTCGACCCCACCCGCCAGGACGCAATAGACCGCGGGTTTGCGCAAGGGCTCGCCTTCTTCGCCGTGCGAAACGGGCCCGGCTACTTTCATCAGTTTGAGCGTCAGGGGTTCGCGGACGAGGTGGCGGCGATGCGCGACGCCTGGCAGTCGGGCGGCGTCGGCGCCGCGACCGAGATTGCGATGGAGTTTGCGCCGAAGTTCTCACAGCGTGGATCGGTGGAGGAAAGCGCGACCTACCTGGATGAGCAGTCGGCGAACGGTGTCGATCTGCACCAGGTGTCGGTCGATACTGACGATGATCAGCAGTGGGCCGACGTTCTATCGCAGCTTGTCAAGTAACGTTCAACCAGGAACTCAGGGTACCCGACCATTCGAGAGGACGAGCAATGGCAGATTCCGACCTTGCGGCCGCATTGGCGAAGTTCACTGATCGCGCGCTGCGTTGGACCGCCCAGTCGATGGAAGACCTGACTCAGGATGAGGTCCACTTCCGCACCTACGAGGGCCAGAACTGTATCGGCTTCGAAGCATGGCATATCGCGCGGACGGCGGACAATCTGATCCACTTCGCGTTCGAACGTGAGCGGCCGATCTGGCTGACCAACAACCTGCACGAGGAGTGGGGATTGCCCAAGGTCGATCAGGGCACAGGCACCAGCTACGAGGAGGTCTCTAGCTGGATCTTCCCGGAAGGCGCAGTGATCGCTGGATATCTGAACGATGTAGCCGATGTCATCGTCCCACGCATTGCGGACATGACGCCGGAGTACCTCAACTCGATCACCCGGATCGTGCCGCAGGGTGAGCTACCCAAGTGGGAAATCATTGGCCAGGTGATCATCAATCATTCGAACAACCACCTGGGTCAGATCAACGTGGGTCGCTCGATGCAAGGCAAGCAGGGCCTCGGCTTCTAGCAGCCGATCGCAGGAGTCTCCGATGCCCGAGTCAGGCGACATCAAGCTGGTTCAGTCGCTCTCGTTGAGCGGGCAGGTCGCGGCGGTGCGCTCGGGCGAGCTGCCGCTGCAGGATCTGATCGCGCAAACGCTGGATCGCCTGGAAGCAGTGAACCCGCTGGTGCGGGCGATCCTGCCCGATCCACGCCTGAGAGAGCGGCTGTCGTCGGAGGCGGCTGACATCATGGATCGCTGGCCCACACCGTCATTGCGCCCACCGCTGTTCGGCGCGATGGTGGCGGTCAAGGACATCTTCAACGTCAGTCGCATGCCGACCCGGGCCGGTTCTGCGGTGCCGCCGGAGTCGTTTAGCGGGCGGGAGGCGGATGTTGTCGCGCGACTCAAAGAATCGGGCGCGCTGATCCTCGGGAAGGCCGTGACGACCGAGTTCGCGTACTTTGCACCGGGCGCAACGGCCAATCCGCATGATCGTGAATACACTCCGGGTGGCTCGAGCAGTGGTTCTGCCGCAGCGGTTGCGGCCGGCATTGCTCCTCTGGCGCTCGGCTCTCAGACCGTTGGCTCAGTGATTCGCCCGGCGTCATTTTGTGGAGTTGTCGGGTTCAAGCCCTCGTACGACCGCATCCCAACCGGTGGCACGCTCTATTACTCGCCGTCAGTCGACACCATCGGCTATTTCGTCAGCTCGGTCGCCGACGCTGCGCTGGTGGCGTCATCCGTTCTGCTGGGTTGGCGCGAGGGTGAGGATATGGAGGCGCTTCCGCCCCGGATCGGTATTCCGACTGGCGCGTTCCTCGATCAGGCTGGCGCGGAGATGCGTTCGGCGTTGGATACAGCGATTGAACGTCTGGGCAAAGCGGGCATCCGCGTCGAATCCGCGCCAACACTGCGCAACATCGACGAGATCAATACGAGGCACCGAAACCTCACGACCCGCGAGTTTGCTGAAACGCATCATGAGCGATATGAGAAGTACGGCGCGATGTTCCGACCCGAGAGCGCACAACTGTATGAGGCTGGTCTGGGCATCTCCTCGGCTGACGCCGAGGCGGGACGCGCCAGTCGGATCGCCCTGCGTCAGCGGCTGCATGAGCGGATGGACCGCGCCGGAATCGACACCTGGTTGGCGCCGTCCGCGGTTGGACCTGCGCCGAAGGGGTTGGGTTCGACCGGGAATCCGGCGATGAATCTGCCCTGGACGCACGCGGGGATGCCAGTGATTTCGCTGCCGTTCGGCAACGTGGGCGGTTTGCCCCTGGGACTGTCGCTGGTCGGCAGGTTTGGGCACGACGAGACGTTGTTGGGTCAGGCAGCGATGGTTGAGCGCGCGCTGCGCGGCGAAGGCTGAGTGGTCCCCCCGGGAGGAATCGAACCTCCGCGCACGGTTTAGGAAACCGCCGCTCTATCCCCTGAGCTACGGGGGG
>RKRS01000035.1 GCA_007571275.1 Dehalococcoidia bacterium | reverse complement strand
GATGTGACGATGCCCCATCTGTCGATACCACGAGGCCGTCAGCGCGGCTCGGGCGAGGCCGTCGCAGGCGAAGATGATCGGCGCGTGATGCACGATGGCGACGTCGTCGCTGCGTTGCACCGCCTGCCCACCCGGGAACCAGCGGAAGCCGGGAATATGACCGGCCTCGTACTCGGAGTCAGTGCGAACATCGATGAAATAGACGCTCTCCGACTGGCTGCGCTCAAGCAGCGCGTCGAGTTGATCGACGCCGATCAGCTGAACACCGTCTTCCTCGGCGCAGCGGCGGGCGTACTGCTCGGCGGCAGCCTGACCCTCAGGCGTCACGGCGGGCAGCGCGTCGCGGTCAGCGCCGAGCTCGAGTGGATGACCGGCCAGCATCCAGCCGGCCGTGCCGTTCTTGAGACCGACCACCTCGCGATCCAGCGACATGCGCTGCAAGACGCGCGTGCCGATGATGCTGCGCGTGCGTCCCGCGCAGTTGATCACCACCGTCGCGTCGGGCGGCGCATCCTCGAGGATGTCAGTAATGCGCAAGGCCAGCTCGCCGCCGGGCATGCTGCGTCCGCCAGGAATGCAGGAGCGACGGTATTCGTCCGGCGTGCGGGTATCGAGGATGACCAACGGATCGCCGCGTTCGATCCGCGCGTGCAGATCGTCCGCGTCGATCTCGGGAACGTGATGGACTACCTCGACGCGCTCGCCGAAGTCCTTGCTCGGCACATTGACGCCCCACTCGGTCGGCAGGTCGAGGTAGGCCCAGCGGTTGACGCCACCGCTCAGCGTTGAGACATCGGCGTAGCCCATCTGCTCGGCGGTTCGGGCGGCCAGATGGACGCGCCCCTCATCGTCATCACAGAGGACAACGGGCGTAGCGAGGTGCGGAACAGCGTCGGCAAGCTCGAATTCGAGCATCTGTCGGGGGATGAGCGAAGCGCCAGGAATATGGGAGGCGTTGTACTCGGGAGGGTCGCGGACATCGATCAAGGCAACCGGCGCATCGGCGGCGAGTCGGAGTTGGAGGTCGTGAGGCGTGATGGGTTTGGGCATGGCGCTTCCTCAGAAATCGTCGGGTCCCGGCCAAATGTCAATTGCTCGCTCTGCCAGTCTATGGCTCCGCTCCTCAATATCAGCAATGGTCCAGTCATCGCCGCTGTACTGGATTACATCCTTATTGAGAAACAGTACGGAATGCCGGTCAAGGGCCTCACGCTTGCGCGCCCATTCTCCGTTCGAGGCAGACGAGTTTAGCTCTCGTGTGACTAGAGTGAGGTTGCCTAGGCAGTCGACAGAATGCTCGCGATACTCCCGCTCATCGACAAACCGGTCGGTGGTCTCGCCGATAAGTGGCCAATGCCGTTGCCAGCTTCGCGGCATAATGTGTTCGATCTGCAGCTTCTCCGGTAAGGGAGTTCGCTCTGTTCGGGGGGTGCGAAGATGAATCTCCAATCGTTCAAGAAGGTACACGAGTCGATTACGACTAAGCCGTCCGAAAGCTTTCTTCTCGACAAGATCACGCAGAAAAGTTTGATCCGAAGCCCAGACAACTCTCTCACCGGTAAGTCCCCGGAGTATGCTGACAACTAAGGTGCCAATAGACTCGCCGTTGTTCAGAGTTTCCAATCGATTTACCATAACCAGCATCAGAACATCAACTCCCTCAATTCGTCTTCCCATCAAGCTTCGCCGCACGAACCAGCTCTCCAAAGCGTCAAACGTAATGTCCAATTCTTGCGGTCGCTCTGCATGCATAAACAACCACAGCAGGAGCGGTGCATCGATACTGATATCTAGGGTTTTTCGAGTCCTGAAGTAAGGTGCCCATCGACCGTATGGACCGAGTGGATGAAACTCTTCGATGTCAAGGTAAATCTGAGCGCACTGCTGCAAATCATCAGCAACTACTTGTATGCCAACCTGAAGATCGTCCACATATCGCCTGAACCGGGCAAAGACCTCTCCGACCCGCATCTGTTCCTTGGTTCGCATAACCAGCCAGTAGTAGAGGAATTGCTCAAGACGAGATCGTTGCAATGCTCCGAAACGTTCTTCAACTCGCCACTCTTCAGCATCAAAATGCAGGAGCCACCGACGATTAAAGTCATCTTCATTCAGCTCTTCACTTCTTGCCTTGAAAATCATGTAGTTACGGACGAGATCAGATTGAGACAAAGGCGTCCCACGCGCGTTCAGCGTTTCAAAAACAATCTGCGGTTCTGCGTCCGCGTCGAGGTCAATGACAACCATCTGTAGCATGCGCGAGAGGATAATTCGCAGCCCCTCAGCGGCTTCACTCGCCGAGTCGCATTGCCCCATCCATTCCACAACCTGAGTCTTGAAGTAATCATGTGCGTCAATGATCAATGATTTGCTTGGCCGTACTCCTACGGTGTCGTTGCGCATGGCATAGCGAAAATCTTCTTGATCGCTGATCGTCGGCCAGACCTTGTATCTAGCATCGTCATCTGATCCTGTATCAAGTTCGTCGTTCAATACTAGTC
Source organism: Dehalococcoidia bacterium (assembly GCA_007571275.1). Lineage (GTDB taxonomy): Bacteria > Chloroflexota > Dehalococcoidia > Bin125 > Bin125 > Bin125. The sequence continues at coordinate 532 of RKRS01000035.1, read as the reverse complement.
GCTCGAGACGTCGTGCCTCTTGATGTTGACCACTGCTCTCGTATACTTCCTGTACTGCGTCGAGGAGGATCTGAAGCGTCGTAAGACGCTGTTGGCCATCGATGATGCGACGTACCTCAATCCCGCCAGTCGGTGTCACCTCCTGTTGCAGCACGACAGCTCCGAGAAAATGCTTGGGCACGTCGTCATCCGTGACTTGTGTCTCGGTATCACTCGTTAGCTCCAGGTAGGCATCAGCCAAGCGCCTGACGTCTTCCCAGAGCGGTTTCCATTGAGTCTTTTCCTGCCAAACATACCGGCGCTGGTATGCAGGGACTACGTACCGCACAGTACGTCGGAAGAGTTGATCAGGCGTACGGACATTTGCGTCGATTGTCATATCGCTCAGACACTCCTCAAGGTCGAGGCTTTTCTGAGGGCGTTGGCGGCTCGTTCGAAACTGGGGAAGGTGGCGATGCCTTCCTCTTGCAGCCTGAGCCGGGCCGTACGCGCCGCTTCTTCCTGATGGCTGGGATGTAATGCAGCCAGGAAC
>RKRS01000010.1 GCA_007571275.1 Dehalococcoidia bacterium | reverse complement strand
TTCGTCAGTGGCCATTTGAGACCGACCGTGGTGATTCCGGTAACCGTCTCACTGACCGCCGTGATGCTGACGTAGTCGCCGATCTGTCCATGAAAGTGCGCCTGGCTGATTCCGTCGCCGTTGAGAACTGTTAACGCGGTCCAGCCATCAACCGTCCAGACTGGTATCTGACGCAGGCTGGGGTGTGTCAACAGATATAAGTTGGCGACCGCGTGATCGTATCGTGGGCCGCCGAACAGCCCGACGACGATGATGCTGGTCGCGCCGCGCCTGAGCGCATATTCGATAGCGACGTCGCCATCAGTGCGCTGTTCGGGATCGGGGTGCGGCTCGAACTCGACGCCGACCGACTTCAGATGAAACAGGTCGGTGCCGGCGAGCGAGTCCAGGTCGCCGATCACCACATGCGGCAAGACGCCAAGCCCGCGCAAACGATTGGCGCCGCTATCGGCGGCGACGATCAGGCCAGCGCCGTTGAGCGCGCTGCGGACGAGCGCTGAATCGTGGATCTCGCCCGCGAGCGCGACGACGGCCTGCACAGCGCTGGATGGTCGCTGGACTAGTCCGCAACCGGTTCGGCTTCGACTTCCGCCGCAGCCTCCGCGCCGTTGCTGGATGCTGCAGCCGCGGCTTCGGCGGCCTGACGGAATGCCTCTGGCAGCTCCTTGCCAGCGTCAGCGAAGGCCTTGACCATCGCCTTGTTGCCCGCGCCAAAGATGTCCAGCTGGCGATCCTCAACGAAGTCGCGCGACGCCACGATGCGCTCCAGCTGACCCTGGTACCTGGGCGCCACATAGCGCATGAACAGCTCGTAGCTACGGTTGGTTGCGTCGGTCGAAGCCCACTCGTGGTGCATGCCAAGTACGCCGCCGATACCGCCGGAGCGATCATGCAGCGCCTCGATCTGCTCGATTGCGTCCTCGGGCGAGCCAACGATCACCATATTTCTGTCGATCGCTTCCTCGATCGTCTTGGCCATGTGCAAGACGATGCCGCCCCGACGGCCCGGATCGCGCACGTCGCCGACATAGGCGCGCTTGAGGAAGCCTGCGCGCACGTCCTCAATCGCCTGCGCGCGGGTCTCGGCGACGTGGATGGCGGTGACCACGCGCCAGTTCTTGCGTGAGACCTGGTGGCCGTTCTCTGCGGCGGCCTCCTCATACCAGTCCCAGACGTTGCGCATGCCTTCCGAGTCGGCGCCGGCGACCGAGAGCAGGCTGGCGCCATGCTTGCCCGCAAGCTGCGGGCCGGCCGGCGTGAGGATCACCGCCACGGCGATCTCGGGGTGCGGGTCGGAGTACCAGGCCATTTGCAGACGCGCCTCGGTCAGCGAGAACCAGTCGGTCTCCATTGAGACCGGCTCATCGTCGCGAGCGAGCGCCACAATCGCATCCAGCGACTCAGCCATTCGACGACGCTGCGTTGTGGGATCGATGCCCATCTGCACGGCGTCCGAAGTCAGCGCGCCGGGCCCGACGCCGAGCATCACACGACCGCGCGTCATGTGATCGAGCTGGAGCAGGTCATCGGCGACCATCAGCGGATTGTGATAGGGCAACGAAACTACGCCCGTACCAAGCTTGATGTGCTTGGTCCGTTCGGCGAGGGCGGCAATGAAGATCATCGGATTCGAGATGATCTCACGTCCAAAGGAATGGTGCTCGCCGATCCAGGCCTCGTCATAGCCCAGCGCGTCGAGGTGCTCAATTAGCTCAACATCGCGCTGGAGCGCCAACGTGGGATGCTCGCCAACGTAATGGAATGGGGCGAGGAAGAGGCCGAATTTCATGCGCTTGGGTCGCCAGGACATGGTTGCGCCGTCCGTTCTACAGATTGTGGGTCATACAAGTTTGAGGATAGCGACAGTGGGTCGTAGCCGCGCTATCGGGGAAGCCCCCTTCAGCCCCTTCGGGGCAGCTTCCCCCTGAGGGGAAGCGTTGCATTGGTTCGATGCTCAGGGCAGCTACCGGGAGAAGCGTTGGATTGGTTCAGTAGTCAGAGTCGCCTCGGGGGGAGCGTTTGGCCGACCGCTCAGTCCAACACCTCGGGGTTGACGATCGCCTCTGGCCGGTTGCCGCTGATCACGTTGACGACGTTGCGCGTCGCCAGAGCGCGCATGGCGTAGCGCGTTTCCTCGGTCGCCGTACCGATGTGCGGGAACGTGATCACGTTGGGCAGCTTGACGATCGGCTCGTCCGGATCGGGTGGTTCCTGCTCCAAGACGTCGAGACCAGCGCCAGCGATCTGGTTGGCGACCAGCGCATCGTGCAGGGCGCGTTGATCGACCGCCGGACCGCGAGAGGTGTTGATCAGGTAGGCGGTGGGCTTCATCAGCGCAATCTCGCGCGCGCCGATCATGTGTCGTGAGGATTGGTTGAGATCGGTGTGCACGCTCACGAAGTCTGACTCAGCCAGAAGCTCGTCAAGCGTGCGCTTCTCAGCCGTCGGCGCATCGGCGGGCGCTTCATCGAAGATGTCGTACCAGAGCACCTGCATCCCGGCGAACACAGCCCGACGCGCGACCTCGCGGCCGATCCGTCCGAACCCGACGATGCCGATTGTCTTGCCCAGTGGGTCGTTGGCCAGTCCTGGATACGGCTCTCGGCGACCCCACCCACCAGAGCGCGAGTAGGCCTCGAACTCCATCAGGTGGCGCGAGAGCATCAGCAGGAAGGCCATGGTCAAATCGGCGACAGCGGCAGAGAGCACGCCCGGCGTGTTGCACAGGGCGACGCCGTTGGCAGTCAAGAACGGCACATCGAACGCGTCGAACCCGACCGAGGTCGTCGCGACCACTTTCAGATCGGGCGCCAGATCGAGCACCTGCTGATCGATCTTGACGAGCGGGCTGAGCAGTACGCCGTCCGCATCCTTAATCGCCTCAAGGAATGCGCCGCGATCACGCCCGTCGACGACACGAACGTCGCCGGCTTCGGCAAGCATGTCGTGTAGCTCATCTTCAATCGGTACGGCCTGGACGATGGTCGGCATGAAATCGCGCTTTCACTGTGGAACTTGTTGGACAAATGGTAGGCCAGG
>RKRS01000278.1 GCA_007571275.1 Dehalococcoidia bacterium | reverse complement strand
GGAATGACGAGGAGTGAGACGGGACTGGCGGGTAGGGAGAGGGGAATGACGAGGATGGTGAGAACAACGGTGGAGGATGCGCACGACGGGGAGGGCGGTGAAGGGCGTGAATATGACGAGAAGCGGGCAGTCGGAGCAACGCAGACTAGCCAGCCGCCTCCGCGCCGTGCTTGCCGACAGTCCAGCCCGACTGCGCGAGGTGCGCGTCCGAGAACTCCACCGCGTCAGGCTCCAGCTCGTTGGCCAGGGTGTCGTTGAAGCGGTTGAGGAAGCCGAACATCGAGATCACGCTGACGATCTCGACCATCTCGGAGTCCGACCAGTGCTGGCGGAGGTCGTCAAAATGCTCGTCGGTGGCTCCGTTGGGGACCGCGCCTGAATCTCGCGCCAGACGCAGCGCCGAACGCTCCGCCTCCGAAAACAGCTCTGACGTCTCGAATGACCAGACCGCCTCGACGCGGTCGTAAGTCTCGCCCGCCAGCGTGTGCGCGAAGTGGCCCGTGTGCGCCTGACAGTACAGACAACCCGCCGACCGCGAGACCACGTGCGCGATCAGCTGCTTCAGCCCGGCTGGCACGTCGCCCTCGCGCATGATCGAGCCGAAGAATGGCTGGAAGGCTTCCAGCACCTTCGGTCGATGTCCCAGCACGTGGAACGAGGTTGGGATCGTGATTCCGGCTGCTTGCATTCCGGCCAGGAACGGCGCCGCCTCCAGCAGCTCGTCGGTCGTCAGTGGGGTGACTCGGTTCATGATGTCCTCCAGCGAATCAGCATCTGCTTCGGTTGGTCGGGCAGCGACCACGCGCCGTCCCGCTCAATCAGGATTTCCGCCACTGCTTCCCGCAACGTTGGTAGTTGGGCCGAGTCCTCAGCCAACCACAACCGCCGACGTGCCCAGCCCATCGCCGCCTCCAGCGACTCGAACGCGAAGCGCTGCCTGTCGCTACTCTGACCGATCTCCGTCACATCAACCTGAGCGCCACGCATGTTGAGCAGCGTAACGAAATCGCTTCCGCCTGGAAGCTGGACCAGTTCCTCGCCGTGCACCGCTGGCCAGACTTGCCAGAACAGCGACGCGGGCGCTCGGTCGAACAGTAGCGCCACACACTCGCGCCTTGCGCACCGCTCCAGTGTGTCCAGGAATCCGGCGATCGCTTCAATGTCATAGGCGACGTGCGAGATCAGCGCTACATCGGCCATGTCGGTGAGCTCGGGATGGTCCGAAGGCCAGCGCTGATCGCGCACCTCGACGTTCATTACCCCGTGCTCAACCTGCATTTGCGTCAGCTCGGCCCTCATCCCCGCTGACGGCTCGACAGCGATGACGCGTCGGGTGTGTAGGGCGATCGGCAGCGCGAATCTCCCGGCGCCGGCGCCGACATCGACCCAGACGTCATCCGCTGAGGCCAGCTCCAGCAATGCATCGAGCGCGGCGTCGCCGCTGCGGCGTGGATCGGCGCGAAATGCCGAGGCGATCGGCCGATAGTGGTCGCCGTCGCCAGGTTCCTCCCGTACGCGCTCCGCCTGTTCCCGATTCCCCGCGACACGGTCGGCCCATTGCTGTGCCAATTGTTGCGCCGATGAGCCATGCTCGCTGGAGTAAACTTTGCTCATGACCACCTCACCTGACCTCACCATCGAGGAACTCCCCGACCTGACCGATCCAGTCCTGATTGTGGCCTGGGAAGGCTGGAACGACGCCGGTGAATCGGCCTCCACCGCCGCCCAGTATCTGATTCAGCAGCTGGGCGCCAAGCCGTTCGCAACGATCGACCCAGAGGAATTCTACGACTTCACGGAAGCGCGTCCAATGGCGCGCTATCGCAACGGAGAGCGATTCATCGACTGGCCGCAGACCGAGTTCGTCCACCTCCGATCCGCGACTGGCGGGCGGGACGTGGTTGTCGGCGTCGGGATTGAGCCGCATTTTCACTGGAGGCGTTACCTGTCTGCGATGTCGGAACTGGTCGACGCGATCGGGGCCAAGCTGATTCTGTCGCTGGGCGCGGTAGCGGCTGGCACGCCGCACACGCAGCCCGTGCACGTTCGCGGGTCAGCGAACAACGCGGCCCTCGCGCAGCGCTACAACATGCATCCATCCCGCTTCGAAGGTCCTTCGGGGATCGTTGGCGTCTTCCATGACCATTGCCGACAGCGCGGCGTGGGCGGCGTCTCGCTCTGGGCGTCGGTTCCGCACTACCTGCCGGGCATCACCAATCCGGTCGGCGCTCAGGCGCTGTTGCGGGTGATCAGTGAGATGACGGGCCTGCGCTTCGACCTCGATCCGCTTGAGCGTGGTATCCGGCGCTTCCATGCCCAGCTCGAGGAGGCGTTGCGTGACAACAGCGAGCTGCGCGAGTACGTCGCCAGACTCGAGGCCGCGAGCCCGATCCCTCAGGCTGACGCGCAGCCCGAGGGCGAGCTGCCCAGCGCTGATGCGTTGATCGCCGATCTGGAAGATTTCTTTCGACAAGGCAGTGACAGCGGCAACGACTAGGCCCCACGGGAGTGCGCTCGCAGGGGTACATTGAGTCTGTGAGCTTTGTCCATAACGGCTAGATGGGTAGTGAGCGATGGCGGATGTTGACCAGGTCAGCGACGACGATCGTCAGCAGGCGTCCGAGAAGAATCTCAACAAGATGTGGAAGTTTGCCCGCAACTTCGCGGAGAAGAGTGGCTCGTATCTACATCCGCAGGAGGAGATCACCGAGTTCCTGGTCATCGGCCTGGCCAAACACATCGACGACTACGGCCGGCCGCTCTGTCCATGCAACTTCTATGAGGACAAGGCGGAGGAGGTCAAGTCCTCGACTTGGATTTGTCCCTGCGAGGAGATGCAGCGTTGGAAGTACTGCCATTGACTGCTCTTCTGCGATGAGGAAGGTCTTCCCATCACCGAATATCTGCCAGAAGGACATGAGGGCATCGCCATCTACGGCGTGCGCGAGGATCCGCACCCCGATAAGGGTCGCGCCCTCGGTCGACTGGAAGAGCGCGACGGTCGCAAGATCGAGAAACGCAAGCGCCGCGACTAAGCGAGGTCTGCCTTGGCTCCCCCTGGGGGGGCTGTCGCGGAGCGACTGAAGGGG
>RKRS01000271.1 GCA_007571275.1 Dehalococcoidia bacterium | reverse complement strand
ACCTATGAGATCACCGGCACGGTCTCGGGCGCGAACGAGGAGGCGCTGGCCGGGGCCGGACACGACTATCCGCTGTGGGTCACGGAAACCTTCCTCCAGCTGCCCGACTATGACCAAGCGGAACTGGACAATCTCCAGACCATGCTGGGCATGATCGCGGAGAGTTTCGCTCTCGCGCCCGATCCGCTGCGCGACGACGGTGGCTACAACCCGTACGCCATTGCCTCGGCCGTCGAGATCTATCTGCGTTCCGCGCCGGCCATCGATGCGGATGGACAAATTGTTCGAGACGATGACGGCGAGCCAGTGCCGCTGTATCCGCTCACCACTGACATCGAATTGCCACCGGCCAAATCGGACGCGGTGTACTGGTTCCTGTTCGAAAATGTGGAAGACGGTATGCCGATCGGCGGGTATTACGACTATCACGCTTCTTCGATGGCCGTGCTGCTGCGGATCGCGGGGGTGCCGGCGCGGATTGCGACCGGCTTCGTGCTCGGCGGCAACAACTTCGACGAGCGTACGCAGAACTACATCGTCCGAGGTAATGACGCCTACGCATGGGTAGAGGTCTACTTCCCCGACTATGGCTGGGTCGATTTCGATCCGACGCCTAGCTCATCTGCTGATGAGACGCTGGCCTCAATTGCCGGCGGGGCCAGCGCTGGTCGGCGAATCGCCGCGCAGCGCCTCACGACGCCACGATTCGATCTGCGACCGGGCATCGGCGGCGCCAACCTGGCCGATGTCGAGCTGGCCGACATTCTGCAATACCTCGCTGCGGGCACCATTCCTGGTGAAACTGCGGGACTCACGCCCGGGGCCAGCCAGTGGCTCTGGCTCGGACCAACAATCGGCGTTTCTATCGCCGTTGGTCTGCTGATCCTGTTCTGGCTGGCCTGGCAAGTGTCGCTGCGTGGTCTGGAACCAACAGCCAGGCTCTGGGTCTCGGCGGCCCGACTTGCGCGTTGGATCGGGATCGGGGCCGATGCGTCGACTACGCCACAGGAACATGCGCGACGAATCGATGAGCGGCTGGGTCTCGGCGTGCTGGCGCTTGATCTGGCTGATCATTACACGGCGACCCGATTCGGTCGGAAGACACTGAACGACGAGGAGCGGGATGATACGACGCGCCTGTGGAAGCGGTTGCGCATCAGCCTGATTCGCCTGGCGCTCAGAATTCCGGTGAAGCCCGTCCTGGTTGAGGAATCGGAGATCGAGCCAGCCGCGTCCGTGCCCGCGGGCGACTAGCGCTCATCAGTCACGACGACATTACCAATCGAGGGGCTGCCTGGCCTCCCAGCGGCCGGCCGCGAGCCGCTCGCCCGGCACAGCGCGAAGCGCGTCGAGCACTGCAAGCGCCTGCTCGAGGTTTGCGTTCTCCAGAGGCAACTGATCGAGCGCGGCCTGTAGTGCCAGCATGGCCTCCGCCCTGCGCTCGTCCAAGGATGCGTCGTCAGCGAAGGTGGGCGTGGTTGGCGTTGCTCCAGCGCCCTGCCTGGCGGTGGGCGCGCCCTGATCGTCCGCGCTCGTTTCACTCGCCTGCCCCTGTCCTGAGCCGCTTTGCTCGGCCAGATTCGCGTCCGCTTCGCTGGACTGGCTCGGCTGATTTTCCTGAGTGATTTCGTCTGACTGGGCTCCCGGTTGTTGCGCGGCGGCTTCTTCTTGCGGTGGGTCCAGTAAGCCCAGCAGCGCATTGACGATTTCCAGGTTTACCTTGGCGTCGAGCAGGGCGGGGGACTCGCGCAGCGCCTCCATGTATGCCTGACGCGCGCCGAGCAGGTCGCTGTTGGCCCAACGATGGTTGCCGGTGTGGAACCAGGCGGTGGCGCGAATTGTCGCATCATCGGACTTCAGCGCGGAGAGCGTCTCCGTCTCGGCGCGCTGGTACTCGCCCAATTGATGGAGCGCGCGACCGGCGTTGAGATGCAGACGCGGATCGACGCCAGTGTCACTGGGGCGAGCAAGCCGCTGCGCTTCGCGCCAGGAATCGAGCGCCTCGGTGTATGCCCCCGCCTCGTAATGCGTGACGCCTGCGCGATTGGCCTGTTCGACGCCTGGGCCTCCGCATCCGTTGATGACCAGCGTCGAAGCGACCAGCGCGCCGACCGACGCCAATCCCAGACGGCGACTCAGCGATACGGCAAAGACTCGCGCGACCACTGCGGCCAGCAAGAGGAACGCCGCGGCGGCGGCGAACCACTGAAACTGCTCAGCGAGCGCCGTTTCCTCGACCACCACCTCGCGGATCAGGTCCATCGCGGCGAGATCTGCATTCATGCTGGCCATGGCGCCGGGCCGATCGAGTTCGATATATCGTCCACCGCCCGCGGCGGCGATGTCGTTCAGGTGTGTGGCGTCCAGCCGAGTGAGAATTGGCGTGTTGGTTCTGATATCACGCTTTGGCTCTCGCGACGATCCCAGCGGGATGACCGAGCCGCGCTCGTCGCCCACGCCCACGACGAACACCTGCAGACCCTGCGCGCGCGCGGCGGCGGCCGCTGATTGAGCGTCACCGCGATGCGTCTCACCGTCGCTGACGATAGCGATCGCTCCGTTGATGGAGCCTGTGCCGTTCTCTTCCGAGGCGCGGACGATGGTCGATAAGGCCAGTTCGACGCCACTGGCAATGTTGGAGCCTGGTTGGACCAACGCTTCACCGGGCTGCAGCGCCTCAAGGACCTGCAGCGCGGCCTCATGATCGCGCGTCAGGGGGAAGCGCAGGAAGGCGTTGCCGGCGAAGATGACCAGCCCGACCGGATCGCCACGGCGGCCATCGATCAGGCGTCGGATTTCCGCCTGCGCCGCCGTGAACCGGCTGACGGGTTCGCCCGGTCCTGCGCTGATGTCTTCAGCAGCCATGCTCTCGGACACATCGAGGGCGACGACGAGCGAGAAGTCGGACAGGCCCAGGGTTTGCTCACCGGCATGCCACATCGGGCGGGACGCTGCGATGGCGATCAGGGCCAGCGCCAGTAGCAGCAACACTCGAGCGGCGCTGACGCCCGATCGCAGCCCTGCGACCGGCGCGCCGACAGCGAGGCGATGCAACCGCCTCGCTCGCCAGAGCCACCACCAGCCGACTCCAGCGGCGGGAAGCAACGCGAGCAGGGCGAGCAGGGCGGGTAAGCCGAGCGACATCAGGGAACCCTCCGCCACCAGCTCGATCGCAGCGCGATTTCCAGGACGATCAACAGTCCTGCGGCCAGCAGGAACCAGGGCGCGAGTTCTGCGGTGGCGAGGAAGATTTCGTCACCGACGCGCTCACGCTCGAGTTCGGAAATCGACTCATAGGCGTCGGCCAACTCTTGCGTGTCGCTCGCGCGAAAATAGATGCCGCCGGTTTCATCGGCCATATAGATCAGGGTGAGCTCGTTGAATCCGATACCGACCTGCATCGCGCGAGCGGGGATCCCGATCGTGTAGAGGCGGACGCCGGTCGCGCGGGCGACAGCGGCTGACTGGTTGGGCGTGATGGTGGGTACGTTGTTGGCGCCGTCGGTCAGCACGACGACGATACGCGAGGCCGCATCAGAGCCACGCAGGAGGTCGATTGCTTCCATCGTGGCGACGCCGAGCGCCGTGCCGTCGGGAATCAGATCGCTGCGCACAGAGACTGCCACCATTTCATCAATGGCGTCCAGGTCGAGCGTCAGGGGACTGAGTACCAGCGCCTGTCTTTGAAACATGACCAGGCCGATGCGGTCCGCGCCGTTGTCCTGACGCTCGGCGATGAAGTCGCGGGCGACCCGCCGCGCCGCTTCCAGTCGGGTTTCGTCGTTGGACAGCCGCGCTGTTTCCATCGAGGACGATGCATCGATGACCAGGACGATGTCGATGCCTTCGGCTGGTTTGACCGCCTCAACGGTGGTCGCCTGTGGTCTGGCCGCTGCGACGACGATGAGGATCAGCGCGATCACGCGCAACACGCTCAGGATCGGTAATGTGCGCAGGCGTCGACTCGCCCGAGTGGTCAACGGCGGCGCGCCGGAGAGTTGTGGGAGGAGATAGCGAGGCCGCAGCAGTCGCGCCTCGCGCCGCAGCAGCCAGAGGTACGGGACGAGCAGGGCCAGCAGCGCGAGCAGAGCGGGATCGTCGAGTCTCACGAAGGCTCTCCGTCCGACCAGATCGCCTCGGCGAGCTGCACATAGCCGTTGAGCCGCTCGGGGGTTGGTTGTTCACCGCCGTACTGGACACGATCGCACGCCTCCAGCAGCCTGGTGACCCGAAGCACCACGACACTGGACGCCCCTGCCGCGGCCAGGGCCGGTCCGATCTCGGAGGATGTCAGCGCCGACGCCGGCAGCGCCCAGTCCGAGCTCAGGCGCGAACGGACGGCGCTCGCCAGTTGGCGACATTGTTCCGCCGCCTCGAGCGACGGATCCAGCTCGAACGACACTTGCAAGGGAGCCACTGTGTCAGCGCTGATCGCTGTGGCCATTGGAGCAGGGCGGCGGTAGCGGCGTCGGACGACACGGGCCAGGATGAATCCCAGCCCGATCCCGATGATCGCCACGATCCAGGGAGCGAAGGTGCGGCCGTCAGCCTGCAACAGGTCCGGGTCAGTGAGCGGACGTGGCTCAGTTTCATCACCGAGCACTGAGGTGATGGTGATCGATATCGACGGCAGCGGTATCTCCGTGAGTGAGCGGTCGGCGCGTTGAATGGTGATTGGCGGCAGCTCAACGTCGAATACGCCGACAGCAAACGCGCGCGTCTGGAAGACGATCAACGTTTCGGTCTCGCTGATCTCGGTCATCACCGGGGCAGACGGCTCCATCCCACCGATCTGCAGAACTGAGTTGTCCATCAGGAGACTGTCGCCCGGCTCATGTGTGACAGCGACTCGCAGCTCGACCGGATCGCCGACCGTGAGTTCGCCATTGGGAGCGATGGTCAGGCTGGCGGTCGGCTCCTGGGCCATGGCGCCGGTAACGCCCAGGAGCGTGGCGCAAAGGAGCAGCAGTCCGCTCACGGCGCGATTCACTGACGGCTCCGACGCTGACGGAAGAGCCGGACCAACGTCGCGATCCAGTCGTCGCTGGTGGAGATCATCACCGCGTCGCAGCCGCATTGGCGCAGACGTGTGAGCATATGGCTGCGGTCGGATTCCAACGCGAGTTGTTGGGCGCGCGAGATGTCGTGGTCAGCGAGCAGCATGTCACCGCGCTCCGCCCCGCCCCAATGGACGATCGCGTTCTGGGCCGCTGTGGCCAGAGTCGCTTCGCGCGCGTCGTGGACGCCGATCGCGACGACATCGTGGCGTCGACTGAGCTGAGCGAGCGCCGGTTCCCAGACATGATCGGGATGCGTGGCGACGAAGTCCGAGATCACGATGATCACTCCTCGACGTCGCATGACGCGACCGGCGTAACGCAGGGCGCGGGCCAGGTCTGTCCGACCGCTGGCTTGCAGGGTGAGCAGGTCTCGGAGGATGCGTAAGACATGACTGGAGCCCTTGGCTGGCTGAATGGCGAGGATGACGTCGTTGGCGAATGCCGCCACGCCGACGAGGTCATTGGCCGTGGCTGCGGCCAGTCCCAAGACGCCGGCGATCTCGACGGCGCGGTCTCGCACTGATGGGCCTGACGCTGCGTAGCTCATCGAAGCGGAGACATCGACGAGGATCATGACGGTCTGCTCACGTTCCTCGACGTATCGTCGGACGACTGGCGAGCGCAGACGCGCGGTCGCTTTCCAGTCGATGCTTCGTACGTCGTCGCCGGCGTTGTAGGGCTGGAGCTCAGCGAATTCGAGGCCACGACCGCGGAAGGCGGTGCGGTATTCGCCGGCCAGCGCCTCGCGCAGGGCGCGACGCGCGCGCACCTCGATCTGGCGCACCTGTCGGCGCACGTCGTCCAGCGTCGTCGGCGTTGATGCCGCCTGCGGGACGGGAGGCGCGATCCATTCACGAATCCGGTTCAGGCGGGACATGCTGGACCTAGGGCATCGGCAGCGCTGCGAGCAGTTGCGCGATCACGTCGTCGGCGCTGACCTGGTCCGCCTCAGCCTCATAGGTCAGGACGATGCGGTGACGGAGGGCGTCCAAGGCCATCGCCTTGACGTCGTCGGGCGTGGCGTAGTCGCGACCGGAGAGCCAGGCCAGGGCGCGAGCGCTCATCGCCAGAGCGGTCGTGGCGCGAGGAGAAGCGCCAAACTCGACGTATGCCGACAGCTCACGGATCTGTCTGCCTGGCGATCGTGTCACGCGGACGAGTTGCACGATGTAGTCGCGCAGGCGCGGTTCCATCCTCACCTCGGCGACCGATTGACGCGCGGCCAGTACGTCAGACAAGCTCAGAACGGGTTCCGGCGAGACGACCTGATTGGAGAGCGTCCGGTCCAGTACCTCCCGCTCATCCAGCTCACCGGGATAATCGACGCGGACATTGAGCATGAAGCGGTCGAGCTGCGCTTCAGGCAAGGGATAGGTGCCCTCTTGCTCAATGGGATTCTGGGTCGCGAGCACGAGGAAGGGCGAGGGCAGCGGAAAGGTTTCGCCACCGATCGAGACCTGTCGCTCCTGCATCGCCTCAAGCAGCGCCGACTGGACCTTGGCCGGCGCGCGATTGATCTCGTCAGCGAGCAGGACGTTGGTGAAGATTGGTCCCTGGCGGACCTCGAACTTCGATACGGCGGCGTTGTAGATTTCCGAACCGGTCAGGTCGGCGGGCAGTAGATCGGGTGTGAATTGGAGACGGGCGTAGGCGGCGTCGAGACAGCCGGCGAGAGTTGAGATCGTCAGCGATTTGGCCAGGCCGGGCACGCCTTCGACCAGACAGTGCCCGTCGCACAACAAGGCCACCAACAGTCGTGTGACGAGTCCGTCCTGGCCGACGATCACGCGGCCGATTTCGCTGCGCAGCGTGGCGAAGGGAGAATCCTTGGGCATCGTTGGCGTGGGCAGGGAGGCTGGCTCGAGCGGAGCGACACGCAGTGGCGCGGTCACCGGCGTCGCGGGTTCGCTTGTCGATGGCCGATCGCCTCTGGCCCATTCCGACACGTCTCGCCTGACCTTCCTGACCAACCGTCCTGCCCGCGCTCAGTGTATCCACGAACGCCTACCATTCACGCACAACACGTGACTCGCGCCAGAGCGAATGGTGGCCAATATGCGTTTCGGTATCGGTGTCGGCAATATGAACGGCTTCAACGACGAATCGGGCCCCAACGCCTGTATCGACGTGGCGCAGGCGGCCGAAGACCTGGGATTCGATTCGGTCTGGACCAACGACCACATCGTCGTTCCGACCCAGATCGAATCTCGCTATCCCTACAACGATCTGGGCGAGTTTCCGGCGCCGTCGACGATCCAGTGCTTCGAGCCGTTGGCCGTGATGTGCGCTCTGGCCGAAGCGACGCAATCGGTCGAGATCGGTTGCTCGGTGCTGGTGATTCCCTATCGCCATCCGGCGGTCGTGGCGAAGATGCTTGCCGCCGCCGACCAGATTTCGGGTGGGCGAATCGTACTGGGCGCCGGGGTCGGGTGGATGCGCGAGGAGTTTGAGGCGCTCGGGCTGCCTGACGTCTACTTTCGCCGCCGTGGCGCGGTGACCAACGAATACCTACGGGCGATGCGAGAGATCTGGAACAACCCGGGTCCCTCCTCGTTTCAGGGCCAGTTTGTCCAGTTCGACAACGTCGGCGCGTATCCCAAACCGGTTCGGCGCGAGGACGGCGGGATCATTCCGATCGTGATTGGCGGGAACGGGATCAATGCCTGGCGTCGGGCGTCACGTTATGGCGACGGCTTCCACGCCGCCTTCCAGACCGTTGAGAATCTCGCCATTGAGGTCGACGGCGTGCGCCGGGCCTGCGAGCGAGACCGTCGCGATCCGGACGAGCTTGAGATTCAGATGTTGCAGGCGTTGCGTCCATCGACAACGGCGTTGGACGAGGAAGAGCGGCCGCTGCTGCACGGCTCGCCCGATCAGATCGCCTCTGACCTGCTGGCCTTTGGCCGAGTTGGGCTGGAACATCTGATTTCCTCGCCGATGATGATCAATCCCGAGGGCGATACCACGGTTGAGCGTGTTCTCAACAGCATGCAATTCGTGGCTGATGAAATCCTGCCCGCATTTTCCTAGTGACAGCGCGTTGAGTCGTGTGATTGCGTAGGACCACAGAGGAGGAACGAGATGAAGTTCGGCATCCCGATTGGCAACTTCGGCACTGCAGGTAAGTACGGTGACATCAACGACGTGATCGACATCGCCGAACGCGCGGAGCTACTCGGCTTCGACTCGGTTTGGGTGCACGACCACGTCTTCATGCCGGCCAATATCAAGTCGCGCTATCCATATAACGACTCCGGTGTTGCCGGGTTCGCCTATCACCAGGACATCATGGACCCGCTGGCGGTGATGTCGGCAGTTGCGGTGCGGACTTCAGCAATCCAGATCGGCACTTCGGTGCTGATCATTCCGTATCGTGATCCGCTCTTCCAGGCGCAGATGATCGCGACGGTTGACCAGCTCTCGGAGGGCCGAGTCCTGTTGGGTATCGGCGTCGGCTGGATGGCGGAGGAGTTTGAGGCGCTCGGCCTGGGCGGTGAACCCTTCGAGCGACGCGGCGCGTTGACTGACGAGTGGATGTCGATCGCGATCAGCGCCTGGACGAACGGCGTCAACCGCGACCCGATCTCGCACGAGGGACATTTCCGCCAGTTCGAGAATCTGGGCGGTCTCTGCGGCTGCTATCAACAGCCGCACGTGCCGATCTGGATTGGCGGGAAGGGGCGCATCGCCGCCCGTCGGGTCGCGCGCTACGGCACGGGCTACCACACGATCACCTCTACGCCCGATCAAATTCGGGAGGAACTCGCGATTGTCGAGGAAGAGATGGACAAGGTCGGCCGCGACATGTCGGAGTTGGAAATCTCGATGCTCGGCCCGATGGTCCTGCTCGACGGCGACGTCGACGCGGTGCGCGGCTTCCCCGCTGTGGTCGGCGGCTCACGCGATGAGATTGTCGACACGCTCGGTCGGTACGAAGAGGCGGGTCTGGAACACGCGCTGACGATCCCGGCCTATCGAACGCCCAACTGGGACGTGCCGCCGGAGCAACAGATGCAAGCGATGGCGGAGCTGGCAGAAATCGTCGAGGAGCTGCGCTAGCACTATGGTTTGACCCGTTGCGGCGGACCAACGCTATTCTCACCACACATGCCATGTATCATCGCTCTGTGCATGTCCCCTCCGCGTGCTCGGAGCCCAAGTGCCGAACTGTCCCAAAATGAAGAGAGTGAGTGCAAGCATGACTCTGCGCCTTCTACTGCTCTTTATGCTAATCATGGGTTCGGGTTCGGCATTGCTTGGGTGCATCGGGAACAATGCAACAGATGACAGACTGCTGTTGTATACGCAGCTCCTGGATCTTTACGACAAATGGTACGAGTGGCTCGTACTGGACCATGCCATTAGAGAGGGCCGTGATCCATCGGTGTCCCCGGAGTACATGGTAAAGAGGTACTACTCACTTCGCGAGGCCAGCGTCGACCCAAGCGTGCAAGCCTTTAAGATACTGATTTCTGATCTGAATCCCGAGGTCGAACGCGACTATCGATACCGAGCCCTGATTAAACAAGCGGTGGACGATCTGGATCGGATAATGGGTTTGTGCGCAACCGCTGTCCGACACTACCGATAACTGCCCCTGCTAGTGAGTTTTCGCCCACTAGTAGGTTGGCATCCTCAGTCGCAGTCGTAGAAAATGTTGAATGGATCCCGCCAGATACTAATCGTATAGTCATAGTCGCATCTGTACCCACCTTGAGGTTCCGACGTGATTCCGACCGCAGAATCCATCCAGTACTTGGAGTCTTCTTCAGCTGCAACCTTTAGCCGGTGAAAGGTCCTGACCGACATAGGCGGCCAAACATCTTCGTTGTCAATGCCTTTTTCTGAGATTAAGATATTGTAAGGATAGTTGTACCAATATGAAGACAGATCCATCCATCCGCGCCAACTGCGAATGTCGACAGCGCCATTGTAGCGCCATTTTGTTTGCAGTTTGTGTTTGTAACTCGCCGCGTAAGGTGCGATGCGAGAGTAGAAGTAGATTTCCGCATTCGTCGTCATGTATGTCCATTGCGAAGAAGCCTGCTGTGGCACGACGCGCACGCTCCATGAGACAGGAACCGGGCAGGCTCCGATACCGACAAGTTGACCGGATGATGGGGTGGCAGCGTCGGGAATGGCGCGAATGGTGCACGGAGTCACTCCCGCAAGCGCCGCTAGCGTGGGTCGTTCCGCCGAACGCTGCTAATCCAACCAGCGCGATCACCGAGGCCAGCACTGCAAGTCTTGGCATCCGATCCCCCTCTCTGTCACCGCGCGTACACTCGACGCTCGGCGCCTGCAGATGCACCGACCATGTTTCTCCCTGTGTCAACAGCCTCGTCGATGCTCCTGAGGCGTAGACTGCGGCTCTGTCTGATCTCCTGGAAGGTGCCCCATGTCTCAGCCTGTTGTCATTGAAGCCGCGATCAATGGAGCGACGCCGAAGTCGCGCAACCCGAACTCACCGCGCTCGGTTGAGGAGATTGCGGCCGACGCCATCCGCGCGCTCGATGCCGGAGCGGCGATTGTGCACAACCAC
>RKRS01000060.1 GCA_007571275.1 Dehalococcoidia bacterium | reverse complement strand
GTATTCACATAGCGCACCCCACTCCTGGTCGGAGCGACAGGCGATGGCGATCCAGCCGGAGCGCGCGCCCCGATGTTCCTGAGCGTATGACTCGGGAGCTCGCATCGACGCGCAACGGAAGACGTCGTGAGGCGCGTAGGCCCGGTGCCCATTGCCGAGACGGTCGCCATCGCGGCCGAGCAGATCGACGTGGAGGAACTCCTCGGCGATGTGCATGCCGATGGCCTCGGACGACGACGCGTCGATGAATTGCCCGCGGCCTGTCCTCGCGTGGTAGTGGAAGCCAGCGAGCATCGCCATAGCGGCAGCGGTACCGGCGCGGAGGTCGATCGAGCCACCCATCATGACCGGCGGTTCCTCAGGCTCGCCGGAGAGGTAGGAGAGGCCGCTCATGGCGGCGAATGTGGGTGCGTAGCCTGTGTAGTTGCGCTCTGGGCCGGTTGCGCCGAGGGCGGAGGCCGAGAGCATGATGATCTCAGGGTTTTCCTTGCGCAGGTCGTCGTAGCCGAGCCCTAGCTTCTGCAAAATACCTGGTCGGAAGTTATCGATTGCGCCGTCGGCGGTCCTGGCCAGGTCGCGGATAACCTGTTTCGCGCCTTCCATCTTGAGGTTGAGCTGGATCGAGTACTTGTTGAGATTGACCTCATTGAACATCGGCGCCTGGTTGACGCCGCCCGTGAACGAGCCCATCGCCAGCGAACGCTGGCGCGAGTGATCGATGCGGGTGGCCGATTCAATCTTAATCAGCTCGGCGCCAAGCAGCGCCAGCTGCATCGCGCCGTATGGCCCAGCCCAGGCCCAGGTGAAATCGATGATGCGCTTGCCCGAGAGCGGGCCGCTGCGGACCGCCGGTTGGAGCAGGCTGTGCTGGCCGTTGTGGCCGTTGGTGACTGTGGTCATCCGATAACTCCGGCTCGTCGGGCTTGTGCAGGGGTCCAGGGACTCAGGTGGACTCGGGTGAGCTCGGCAGTGGATGAGCCGAGCAATGGCGCGGCCTGCCGCTCCGCACGGCTTGCGGCGGTCCAGTGTGCTGCAAATTGCGCATAGCGACCGCTGGGCGCGACCGGGTGGTCGAGCAGGTCGAAAAATCCACGGACGCGTTCCTGCTCGGAGTTCATGACTTCTGAGGGACGCAACACCGGCCCGGCCGGCGCGCTGTTGGACTGTAACGCGCGAAACACCTCATCGCGAGTGTGAGCAGCGGCCCATTCCTCGATGGCGTCGCCGGCGTCTTCACCGAGCTGGAGGCGATCGATGAGGTTGCCCTCGGTATCGAACGCCCACTCGGGATCGCCCATTGTCCTGATTAATCCCGCCCATTGGTGCGACTGCGGCGTGACAGCGATCAGGTGGCCGTCGGAGCACTCCAGCCGCCCACCGAAGGCGCTGCCGCCCTTCGTTGGTGGACGGGTAGGTGGTCCTCCGTCGTTGTGCGCGATGGAGATGTCAACCCGATCCATGTTCATCATCGCCTCAGTTGAGGCGACATCGACGATCTGGCCATGGCCGAAGCGTGCTCGGGCGATGAGGGCGGCCCAGGTGGCCAGCGCCAGCGCCGTTCCACCGTCGGCTTCGTGGACTTGCGCGCCGGCCATCAGAGGGGCGCCGGTATTCGCTCCCAGATTGCGTCGTACTCCGGCCGCAGAGCCGGAGGCATGAGCGCGGGTCAGTGCCGTCGATGGCCATTCACTGGCCTCGCCGATCAGACCGAACGGCGTCACGGCGGCGATGATCAGCTGCCGGTATCGCGCGCGCAGGTCGTCCGGGTTGAGATCAAGGTCGGCGAGCTGTCCGGGCGTGCGGTCGGTAACGAAGATATCCGCCGTAGCGACGAGTTCCTGAAGCACCCGCCGACCAGAAGCCGTGTCGAGGTTCAGAACAACGCTTCGCTTGCAAGTGTTGTAGGCCAGCCAGGCTGTGGAGGTCTCGCAGTGTGGCGCAGGCTCCGCGAATGGCGCCATCCGCCTTGCGATGTCTCCACCGGGTCGTTCGATCTTGATCGTCTCCGCTCCGGCGTCGGCAAACAGCTTGGCGGCAAAGGGACCGGCAGTTTCCTCGGCCAGTTCAACGACGCGGATGCCCTCCAGCAATGGCGGGCCCAGCGCTTCCGTGGAGTCAGGCGGATCGTGAGTGTTGGTGGTCATTCGTGGATAGTCTAGAACGCAGCGTCGGCTGCTCATAGACTGCCAGCGATGAGCAACCGCGACGATCAGGATCAGCCCGACATCACGCGTCCGTTCGACGGCGTGCGAGTGTTGGAGTTGGCGGAAGGAATCTCCGGTCCATACGCCGGCCGCTGGCTGGCGGCGCTCGGCGCTGACGTCGTCAAGATCGAGCGGACCACCGGCGATCCATCGCGCGCGTTCGGTCCCTGGCCCGATGATCTGCCGGATGATGAGACCAGCGGCCTGTTCCTCTATCTGAACGGCGACAAGCGCTCGGTCACGCTCAACCTGGAGACGTCTGATGGCCGCGAGATTCTGCGAGAACTCGCCGCCTTGGCTGAGATCGTGATTGAGTCGTTTGAGCCCGGATACCTGTCTGAACGAGGTCTCGGATATGACGAATTGTCGAAGGACAATACCTCACTGGTGATGATCTCGATCACCCCATTCGGACAGACCGGCCCGAATGCGAATCTGCCCGCGACTGAGCTGACCCTGTACGCCGCCACTGGCCAAATGTGGCTGACCGGCCATCCGCATCGGCAGCCACTCAAGAACGGTGGTTCGCAGCCCTCATACCAGGCGGGATTGAACGCCTTTGCGGCGATCTCGGCTGCGTACTACGGGGCGTTGCTGCACGATCAGGGGTCGTACATCGATCTCTCCATGCAGGAGACGTATGCGGGAATGGCCGAAGCATTTCACACCCGCGCGTCGCAATTGGGCATCGAAACACAGCGCTCGGGCAACAATCTGAACGCGCTCTGGGGTCTCTATGAGATCTCCGACGGCTACGGCGGCATTTGCGCGCTACCGCGCAACTACCCGGGATTCGCCCAGGCGGTCGGTATTCCGGAGCTGCAGGAGGAGCGGTTCTCCGATCCTGGCCAGCGCCTGCTCAACAATGACGAGCTGATGGCGATTCTGTATGGCTGGTTCATCGATCAGACCCG
>RKRS01000268.1 GCA_007571275.1 Dehalococcoidia bacterium | reverse complement strand
GCCATGCGCGGGACCAATCTCCGCTTCCAGCGCATCCCGATCGACGTATGGCCAGATATCTGGCTGACCCCGGTCAACGACGCCATTGATCTGGTCGGCGGCGGCATTACCATCCTCGACTCCCGCACCCGTAACGCCAGCGGAGAGGTCGTCATCGCCTTCACCAACGGTCACATCAATTTCCGTCAGTCATTGCTGATCCGCGCCGCCGACGACCAACGCATCACGACCCATGCCGACCTCACCGCCGATGACATCATCGGCGCGGTCGCGGCCACAACCGGCGAAGCGCACTTCCTGCAACTCAGCGGCATCGCCGACGCCGATGGCGTGCTGATCGCCGGTACCGTGATCGACACAGCGCAAGGCGCGGTCACCGCCGACGGATCGGACCGTTTCCGCATTACGGCGGCGGAGCGCTCGCCCGAGCTTGACGGACGCACTCGCCTAACCCCACCCGGCGATCTGCCACAGGTCGTCTATCTCGGTGGCGACGAGACCGCGTATCTGGATGCGCTCGAGCGGGGAGAGATCGTCGGATTCGCTCGTGGCGAGATCGGCAACACTGACGCCGCCAGCGCCAACGACGGTCGCTTCGTCGTCACCGCGCTCGATCCACAGGTTGAACGCGGTGGCTTCGCCCTGCCGGTCGCCGACGAGGCGCTACGCAGCTGTCTGAATGAGCGAATCGACTGGCTCACCGACCACAGGACCATCGGCTACCCGGACTGGGTCAACAACCCCGACATCTTCCTCGAGCGCGCCCAGCTTTGGAACGCTGCGAACTAGCGCGCCTGGGCGCTCGACCAGGCCGGACGGTAGGCCTCGGGGAGCATGCGGCCGAGCACTCGCTCAAGCGCCATCGTGTGCGAGCAGGTCTTCGCGTCCTGGAAGAAATAGCAATCGCAGTCCCAGCCATCCGGACCAAGTTCCGCGGTATGCGTCGTTGAGTCGCCTCGTACATCACAACGCAACGACAACACCTGGAATCGTTCCAACTCTTCCGCGTAAATCCGCGCCTTCTCGATCTTCGAGATGAGGCTGCTCTGCATCGCTCAACTCCCTCGAATGCGCTTCGCCAGGCAGGCAAAGGTACACCTGAATGTTACAACTCCGCCAACGCCAGCCGACGATATCGGGGGCCATCCGTCAACAGCGTTGATTCCACCAGAGCAACCTGCTCCACAGCAGTCGTGACGTCCAGCGCCGTCGCGGCCTCGACCGTTGCCCGAATCGCCGCCAGGTCGCTCCTGCTCGCCTGTCGCCTCACCCGTCCGAGTGTCAGGTGAGGCCGATACAACCCCGCTTCGGCTTCGAATCCGGCGCCCTGCAACGCGTCGTCGAGACGCCGCCGCAGTTGTTGTAGCTGATCGTAACCGTCGTCCGGCGCGAGCCCGACCCAAAGGACTCGCGGCCTCCGACCCCCGAACGAGCCCACCTCGCCCAGACGCACTGCGAAGCGGCCGCAACCCTCCAGCTCGGCGAGCGCGCCCTGCACATCCAGCAGACGTCCTTCCTCGACCTCCCCCAGGAAGCGCAGCGTGAGATGCATGGCCTCGCGTTTGACCCAACGCACTGACTCCGACGGAAATAAAGCGCTGGCTCGCATCCGTTGACCTGACGACCAGACAGCATCCAACGCCGACGACTCCAGCGCCGTCTCGACGAACATCCGCATCCACATCACCTCCGCGCGACCGCAGGATGCGCTATCTGCAAGCCTGATCCGCCACTAGCATGAATTTGAGACCAACGTCTCACTGCCAGTGAAACCCAGAGCAATATGACCACTCCGACCGCTCCTGCAGCAGACACCGACGCCCTGCTCGATGTCTGCAAGCGGATTCGACGACACATCGTGGGCATGACCCACGCCGCGCAGTCCGGACATCCCGGCGGCTCGCTGTCGGCGACCGAGATCTTCGCCGCCTTGTACTTCGGCGGCGTCGCTCGGCACGATCCGACCAATCCACAATGGGACCGCCGCGACCGAGTCATCCTGAGCAAGGGTCACGCTACACCAGTCGTCTATGCCACGCTGGCCGAGGCCGGCTATTTCGACGCCGAACTGATTCCCTCCTTCCGCTCACTTGGGACAGAACTGCAGGGACACGTCATCCGCAACAAGCCGGCAGGCGTGGAGATGTCCGGCGGCGCGCTCGGCATGGGTCTCTCCTTCGCCGTCGGCATCGCCCTGGGGCACCAGCTCAACGGACTCCCTGACGATGAAGGACAGATATTCGTCGTCGTCGGCGATGGCGAGTTGAATGAAGGCCAGAATTGGGAGGCGATCATGTCCGCCTCTCACTTCGGTCTCCATCGGATCACGGCCATCGTCGACCGCAACCACTTCCAGAACGACGGACCAGGCGACGAGATCATGCGCATCGATCCCGTCGGCGACAAATGGGCCGCCTTCGGCTGGGGCGTTCAGCACGTCGACGGCCACGACGTCACGGCAGTGCGCGACGCTCTGCTCAATGCCCGCGCTTGCACGGACCGCCCACAGGTGGTGATCTGCGAAACCGTCAAGGGACGCGGCGTCTCGTTCATGGCCGAGAATCCTGCCGCCTGGCACGGCAAGGGACCAACCGACGAGCAACTGGCGCAGGCGCTCGAGGAAATCGAAGCAGGCCTGTCATGACCACGAGTACAGCGCTTCCCGCCGCGACCCGAGAAGCCTACGGTCCGGCGCTGGTCAAGCTGGCCGAGGCTGGCCACGACATCGTCGCGCTCGACGCCGACCTCTCCGCCTCCACCGGCGGCAACAAGCTCGCCGCTTCCTTCCCCGATCGCTGGTTCACGGTCGGCGCCGCCGAAGCGAACATGATCAGCATCGCGGCCGGACTCGCATCCACCGGCAAGACCGTCTTTGCTGCTTCCTTCGCCGTCTTTATGCCGGGCCACTGCTTCGACCAGATCCGCGTCCACATCGCCCAGCAGCGAATGAATGTCAAACTGATCGCCTCGCACGGGGGCATCTCCGTCGGCGAGGACGGCGCTTCCGCCCAGGCGATTGAAGATCTGGCGCTGATGACTTCCTTGCCAGCCATGAACGTCGTCGTACCCTGCGACGTCGTCGAGGCTGACGCCATGATTCGGCAGTCGGCCGAAGACAATGAACCGTGGTACATCAGACTGGGCCGCCCCAAGCTGCCGGTTGTCTACACCAATGGCCCGTCCTTCAGGCTGGGACAGGCGCATCAGTTGCGTGACGGCGCTGATCTCACCCTGATCGCCTGCGGCCTGATGGTCGAACCAACCCTGCGCGCCGCCGATTCCCTGGCCGCTGAGGGAATCTCCGCTCGCGTGTTGAACATGTCCACGCTCAAGCCGCTCGACGACGACGCGATCATCCACGCCGCCGACGAGACCGGCGCCATCGTCTGCGTCGAAGAGCACAATGTCATCGGCGGACTCGGTTCAGCCGTCGCCAGGATGCTCGCCCTGCATCGCCCCACCCCGATGGAGCAGGTCGGCATCAACGACAGCTTCGGTCAATCAGGACCCTGGCAGGCGCTGTTGGACAAGTACGGACTGACGTCAGCATCGGTGGTCGCGGCGGCCAGACGGGCCGTCGCGCGCAAATAAGCGGCTCAGCGGCTACGGAGCCACTCGGCTACCCCGTGTAGATCACTGCACCAGACCACCCGAGGATCCAGACTGGGCGGACGCTCGCGATCATCTTCCTCGACCAGCAGGGCGCTCATCCCGGCGCTCAACGCACCCATGATGTCTGATTCGACGTTGTTGCCGATGTGCACACAATCGCTTGGCTCGACGCCCAAATCCTGAGCCGCGTGCTCGAAGATGCCCGGCTCCGGTTTCCAGACACCAACCTCGCCCGAGATGTAAACGCCGTCGAATTGACCATCCAGACCGGCGCCGCGGATTTTTTCCCGCTGCATCGGACCGTCATTGAAGTTGGTGATCAGGCCAATTGGTCCGTGCGTTCGTGCGGCGGCGAGCGCCTCAGGCCAGCCATCAATCGCAGTGGCGCGATCAGAACGTTCGTCGCGATAGATGTCAGCCAACTCCCTGAACTCATCATCGCTGACCTGGACATCAGCGACGTCCAGGCTGCGCTTCAGCCACTCCTCAGCGTGCAGCCAGAGTGGCCATTGCCAATTGTTGTCCTCCATGATGCCGCCGATCACCATTTCGATGGTGTCGGCGAAGGCGGAGGCGGGTTTATCCCAGACGCCCAGCTCGATCATGCGCGCGCCAACCGCCGTGCGCGCCTCGCGCACGCCGATGCGCTCGCTGACCAGGGTGCCATCGAGATCGAAAAAGACAGCGGCGAAGCGGCCGTTCGATCCGCTCACTCGACCTCCTCGCCCTCGTCCGGCCATTCTTCCTCCAGCTCGTCCTGGTAGATTTCCAGCGGCCAGATCGGCCAGTCGAGAAACTGTTCGGGCGGATCTTCAGTCGCGCCCTCCGGATGCTCAACATCCGGTTCATGGTCGGGCACGTAGGTTTGCATGGGACGGGCATTGAACTCGATCCCGTCCTCATGCGTCACCACGTTGGCCAGCGAGTAACCGATCCAGGCCAGACAGCGACATTCCAGACGAAACGAGACTGCGAAGCGACGCCGCATCAGCGCCTCTTCGCGGATGAAATCGTGGAACTCCTCGATTTCCTCGGGCGGCAACATCACATCGACGTGACCCTCGAACAGCTGCTGCAGCGCGTCGGCCGCTTCGGCCTCAGTCTGCAGATCGTCGATCTCGACTGCTTCGTCAGTCATCGGCCTCTCCGTCCTCTTGTGAGTACACCCCGACCTCCTGGCCGCGCCAGACGGTCACAATCAAATCATCCCGCAATGGATCGGCGGTCAATGCCCAACGATCGTCAACGTCGGCGATCACGTCCTGGATATCCTCCTCAGCCCATGACTCGGGCACACAGAGCGTGGCGTAGATCAACGGTGACGCGAAGTGCAGATCGACTCGGGCCCGCGAGCCGGCTTCGTTCTCGACGACGTAGCACTCGGACTGCGCCGTGCGACTCTCGCGTTCGTAGTGAAACATCAGCTCGATGCCCCCGTATGCCTGGTGGTCTGGTTGATCCGCTCAGAGCACGTGATACAGAATCAGGTGCTCGCCCAGCACATCATTGGCGAAGTCGTTCTCAACATCACGCCAGACAGAGTGGATGTGGTTGGCGCCGTTCTGGCGATTGTCGAATTCGACCAGAAAGTTGCCGCCGTGAATCCGATAGTAATGCGGCGCGCCCTCCTGCACCGGACCGGCCCAGGCGAAGTGCATCCCGTCGCGGCCCGAGGCCGCGATCCGCGCCCGACGATCATCGGCCAGGTCGACGGGCGCCTGGCTGACATACACGTCAATCAACCGATCCAGCAACGCTCGCTGATCGTCGTCCATCTCCGACGCCGCCAGTCCTTCATAGGCCGGCATCACCGCGCGCGAGGCGTTGAAGGTGAGAATGTCCCACGGCGCTTCGGGATAGATCACCGCTCGTTCCGCCTGCTCGGCGTCAAGCGCGCCCATCAGATCGAACGCCAGATCCTCGCGTTGGTCGAGAATCCGCAGGCCGGCCTGCGGTCCATTACGGACTTCGGCCGGATTGGTACCGAAGAAGAACGGCGTCAGTGAAAGTAATCCGTCGCCCCAGAGCGAGAAATTGAGCGAAATATGGTGTCCTTCAACGCGCCATCCCCAGGGTAATTCGTCGTTCGCGGGATCGCCAAAGATGGTCCAGTAGTACAACTCAGGATCGCGCCTGAAGGCATGGCGACCGGCAGCGACCTCAAGCTCGCCGAGGATCACCTCGAGGTCGATGATTCCGGTTGCCTGCTCGTAGGCTCGCTCGCTCAGCCCTGCCTTCATCAGCTCCCGGGCCAGCGAGCGCTGCGTCTCCGTCATGTCACGCAGCGGCAGTCCATGTCGATTGGTCGGCGGGTAGTACCAGAAGATGCGTTCGCCATCCATGTAGTCGTAGATGGTCTGCGCGCGCTGGGCGACGGTGAGGCTATTGGAGAAGTCCACCGCCGCCGCGCGCATCGCGCTGCCAGCAAGGGTGGGAGTAGGACGGTCAGGCATCGTGCATTCTCTCTACGGTGCGGCTCAGACAGGACGGATATGCCCGTCGCCGCGGATCACCCACTTGTATGAGGTCAGCTCGCGCAGACCCATCGGGCCACGCGGTGTAGCTTGCCGGTCGAAATGCCGACCTCCGCGCCCAGTCCGAACTGGCCACCGTCAGTGAACTGCGTCGAGGCGTTCACATAAACCGCCGCAGCGTCGACTTCACGCAGGAACCGCTGACCCAGCGCCTCGTCGGCCGTGATCACGGCCTCCGAGTGTCCACTGCCATGCTCGGCGATGTGCGCGAGCGCCGCGTCTGCGTCATCAACGACGCCCACTGCGGCGATCAGCGACAGAAACTCGGTATCGAAGTCATCTGGCCCGGCAGGATGAACGTTCGCGGCCGTTCGGGACAGCAGCGCCTGAGCACGAGAGTCAGCCCGCAGCTCAACCGGTGTGGGGCCATCGCCAGCCCAACGCTGACCTAACTCGGAGAGAAACTGCGGCGCGACCGCTTCGTGCACCAGCATCACATCGAGCGCGTTGCAGATGCTGACCCGACGCCGCTTGGCGTTGTCGACCACTGCGAGCGCCATCTCGAGGTCGGCGGCAGCGTCGATGTAAGTGTGGCAGATGCCAACGCCCCCGGCCACAACCGCCATCGAGGCCTCCTGACGGACGCGGTTGATCAGCGCCTGACCGCCACGCGGAACCATCAGATCGATCAGGTCATTCATCGCCAACAGCTCACCGACCAGCGCCCGATCCGTGCTGCGTACGAGTTGCACGGCGTCCGCCGGCAGCTCGTTGTCGGACAGCGCATCCCGCAGGACTTCAGCCAGCAGCTGATTCGACCGCAACGCCTCACGGCCACCGCGTAACACCGACGCATTGCCAGATTTGAGACAGATCGCGCCGATGTCAATCGTCACATTCGGGCGCGATTCGTAGACCGAAGCAATCACGCCCAGCGGCACCCGAATCCGCTCAATCTCCAGCCCGGAATCAGTCGTGGTGCGGTCGATCGTCTCGCCGACCGGATCGTCGAGCAGCGCCAGGTCTTCCAGCGACGCTGCCAGCGCCGCGACCCGTTCGGGCGTCAGCTTGAGTCGGTCGATCATCGCCTCGCTCAGATGCCCACTCGCCTCTGCCACATCCTCGGCATTGGCGGCGACGATCTGATCACAGCGCTCGCGTAACAGCGCTGCAGCACGCTGCAGCACTGCGTTCTTCTGTTCGGAGGTAGCCCAACCCAGCGACGGCGACGCCGCCTTGGCCGCCTCAACCTGCTTCCTCAACTCCGCCGATGCATCTACCGCCTGCGCTGTCGCCATCGCCTGTATCCGTTCCCCTGTTCCCTGGCAGATCCGCTCGCTTGCTCGTCACTGATCGTAGACGCCAACGACGCTCAACGGCGTCGGCGACGGTCAGGCGCTTTGGGCGGTTCGCCACTGCCGATAAAGCTGTACTCATCCGAGGTGACGCCAAGCCGCTCCTCGAACCCGTCGATGATCTCAATCCGGGCGCCGTGACCGTCTTCGCCTCGTGCTCGCAATCGATACGCGCCGCCCAATGAATGCTCGGGATTGGAGAGCGACGAGAGCTTACCGCGCCAGGTGCGCTCGCGTACGTCGCCAACGCGGGCGGTCTCGATGTCAATAATGACAAAACACTCAGTCAACACGGCGCCGCGCGCCGTCAGCACCTCCGCTTTGTACTGTTGCCGTCGCCGCATCGTCGTCATTGACTCACTCCGCTGGATCGCAGCCTAGTCAATGCGCGGTCAACGTGAACGCTGCGGCGCGAATGTGGCAGCGACGCGCGGATCTGATGAGCCCGGTAAGCGACGAACGATCACCGGCCAGACCAGAACGGCCAGGAGCATCAGCGCCGCTGCTTCGATCACCACGGAAATAACGCCGCCCTGTATTCCGAACCACTCAAACATGAAGAAAACTTGCAGCCCCGTGACCGGGCCCATGCCGATCACCATCGAGAGTACGCCCATCACCCGTCCGCGCATCTCGGCCGGCGTTCTCGTGACGAGCAGCGCCGTCTGCATGATCGCAAACGCGGAGAAGCCAAACCCCATGCAGAAGGACACGACCAGCGAGAGCTCATACCACGGCGACAACACCATGCCGGTCACGCAGAGAATGAACCAGGCGGTCCCCGCGTAGTAAATCCGCCCCGACTGCCCCCAGCTGCTCCAGCCGGCGATCGCCAGCGCGCTGACGAACGATCCAGCCCCAACCAACGCTTCCAGCACGCCAATCCGCAGCTTGTCTACGCCGAGCAGTTGTTGCCCGATATCGGGCAGCGCTGCGTTGTAGGCGGGAAAGAGCAGGTTGAAGGCGAGCGTCACCATCAGCGTGCCAACGAGCAACTCACTACGCCGGATGTAGCTGAAGCCATCGCGGATGTCGCGCCAGGTTTCGCGCGCGACCGCTCCAACCCCCTCCGCCTCGCCCAGTCGTCGCGGCTTGCGGTACTGCAACGTAGACGCGATCAACGCGGAGACAATGAACGCGCAGGCGGTGAACAGATACGCCCACTCCGCGCCGAGCTCCTGCAACAGTCCCGCGCCGATCAACGGGCCAGGAATGCGGACGATCGAGTCGGTCGACCAGTCCAGGCCGACCGCGCGACCAACCTGATGCGGCGCGACCACATCGGCGATCATCGCGCGGCGGGTGGGAAACTCGACCGACCAGACAGTCCCGGCGATGAAGACAAAGACCAGCAACAGCCAGAAGTCAATTCCGACCAGCATCACGAACGCGGTCAGCGCGAAGTACATGACGGAGAGGATCAGCAGCGAGCCGATCCAGATCTTCTTGCGATTGAAGCGGTCGGCCAGCGCGCCAACGAACATTCCGAAGAGCAGGCGCGGCGCCATCCGCACGAGAAATGCCAGCGCGACGAACCCCGCCGCTTCGGTCAGGTCGCGGGCGTACAGGGTGAGCACCAGCATGTCCAGCCAGCGCACCATGCCGGTGACAGCGCCCGCCGCCCAGACGCGACGAAAATCGGGATTGGCCAGGAGACCGACGTTGCCCCGACCGCTGGTTCCCGCCCGCAGGCTCACTGCACCGCCTGAGGCTCCCGCCCTGCCTGCCCTTCAACCTGCTGCCGGGCCTGAAATTCCCGATCCGCGCGCTTGCCGCGATAGACCGTCAGATCAATCGCCCGCCAGACTGCCGGCGTGACGCGGAACAACATGCGCGGTTCAGTCTGCATATTGGTGAAAAAGGCGTCGACCGCTTCACGGTTGGCCGGGTCTCTCAGACCCACGTATTTCTCGGCCAGCCGACGTGAGATCGGCCAGATGTCAAAGTCGGGCAGCGTCAGCGCTTCCGCCGTGCCATCAATCTCCACGTGCTGCGAGGGCGGGCCCGATGTTTCGATACAGAACGACATCCGTCCATCATGCATCAGCTGCCTGCACCAGACGCGACTGAGCGTTCCGGTCAGGTAGAGGTGACCAGTCGGCGGATTGCGCCTCGGATGCGCGTCGTCGGGCACGTCGCCATCCCAGAGAAACCAGAGCGGCACGGTGTAGGGGCGTCCGTCCTGGCGCAGGGTCGCGAGTACCCCCATATAAGGCTGTTCGAGGAATTCACGCAGGACGTCGGCTCTCATGCGGGCCATCTGGCGCTCCTTTACTCAGCCTCGGCGAGTCATCGCATGGGCATTCTACAAATCGCGCTTGCAGCTACTACTGCTACTGCGTGGCGGGCAGGCCAAGCACCTCTCGCGCCTCCGACGGCGTCGCCACCGGACGACCGACCTCGTCACAGAGGCTGACCAGCTCTTCAATCAGCTCGGTGTTGTTCGGTGTGCGGGAGCCTGCGTAGAAATCCTCCAGGCCGACCCTGATGTGTCCGCCTCGTTCCAGAGCGAGACGAGCAAAACCGGAGCCTACACAGTCGCCACCGAGAACCGCTACTGACCACGCAAGGCCCGTGCCTTCCAGCATCGACAGATACGCGTTGAGGCACGGTTCCGTAGGGAACATCCCGAATCCGAGCGGACCGCGCTCCATCCCGGCGAAGTAGAGCTTGACCAACGATCCCTTCGGCACCAATCCGCGCGCGTGATAGGCCAGTACGACCCGCAGAAAGCCCGGCTCGAAGATCGAGATCGACGCGCCGCGACCCATCCGCTGGCAGGTCTCGAACATGTATCGCGCGTCCTGGTAGGTGTTGATGTAGACACGGTCGTTGGCATTGGGCAGTCCGTGCTCATCGCCGCCGCCCAGGGCAACGCAGCCGGGATCGATCAATCCCTGCCCCAACACGCCAGCCGCATGCAACGCCGGCAGATGCGAGTAGCGCACCGAGATTTCCGTGTCGGGGCCACCCGAACCCATCGTCGGGTAGAGAATCGCGTCGGGCCGCTGCGAGAGCACCTCGCGCCAGGCGTCGATGTAGGGCTGCGGATCATGCCAGCCGGCCGTCGTCCGGGGCTGGTCGTGAACCACCTGATCATCGTTGTGGTTGTGCACAATCGCCGCTCCGGCATCGAGCGCGCGGATGGCGTCGGCCGCAATCTCCTCAACCGAGCGCGGTGAGTTCGGGTTGCGCGACTTCGG
>RKRS01000005.1 GCA_007571275.1 Dehalococcoidia bacterium | reverse complement strand
GGCAGATCGACGGTCGCGGCGAGGGCGTGCTCGGCGGAGGCCTGGGTGGTATCCGACGAGCCCGGGTGGGCCGCGTCGGTGCGGCCTTTGGCCGCGATGTTCAGCAGCGCCTCGACGCCCTGTCGGTTGCTGAAGGCGTTGCTGAACCCCTGTCGCCAGAAGCGGCGAACGATGCGGCTGAAGTCATTGACGTCGAAGACATCTGAGAGATTGCTGCGGTCTGGGCGCAGGAGATTCTGGACAGCCTGCGCGCAGCGTCGACGCCGATCGCTGAACCGACGCCCACGCCGCGCCCGCACGGGACGGCTCGCAAGCGCGCCGGCAGTGATCTCACGCCCTGGCGCGAGGTCATCCAGCCCAACGACGACGTGCGCAATGAAACCTTCCAGCAGGCCGAGTTCGCCGCCGACCTGCAGCAGGTCTACGACGGACGCGCCGCCGAGTCCTACGCCAACCCGGTCTCCTTCTTCAGCCAGACCTACATCACGCCCGGTCTCGACACGCTGCTGCGCAACGCGCTGCGACGCGTCGCGGCAATCGGCGGCGACCCGGTCATTCAGACCAAGACCGGCTTCGGCGGCGGCAAGACGCATTCGCTGATCGCCCTCTATCACCTCGTCCACAGCTCCCGCTCGGTGCTGGAATTGCCCGACAGCGACGCCTATAGCGAGACCCGCGACCGTCTGCGCCGACTCGTGGTTGAGGCGGGTCTCAACCCGGACGCCCTGCCCGATACCGCAGTCTCGGTACTGATTGGCACGTATCTCTCGCCCACCGACCGCGAGACGACGGACAATGGCGATCCGCTCAACACGCTCTGGGGACGGATGGCCTGGCAACTCGGCGGACAGAACGCCTACGAGCTCGTCGGTGAAGCGGCGCGACGCGGGATCGCGCCCGGCGGCGGACAGCTGGATGAATTGTTTGCGCAGGTCGGGCCGTGCGTGATCCTGATGGACGAACTGGTCGCCTATGTGCGCAATGCGGCCTTGCTGCGCGACGGCAGCGACGACGCGATCTACACCTTCCTGCAGGCCCTGACCGAAGCGGTGCGCCGTTCGCAACACGCGGTGCTCGTCGTCACCCTGCCAGAGTCGGCGAATGAGGCCGGGGGTTCGGGCGGCGCGGAGGCGCTGGCGCGGCTGGACACGCTGTTCGGACGGATCGAAGCCGTCTGGCAGCCGCTGGAGGTGCACGAGGCGTTCGAGGTCGTCCGACGCCGCCTGTTCGAGAGTCGCATCGACGAAGCCGAGCGCGACCACACCATCGACGCGTTCATGCGGATGTACAACCGCGACCGTAACTCGTTCCCGACTGAAGCGGTTGAGGCGCGTTACCGCGAGCGGATGCGCGAGTGCTATCCGATCCACCCCGAGATCTTCGACCGCCTCTACAACGACTGGTCGGCGGTTCACCGCTTCCAGCGCACGCGCGGCGTGCTGCGGATGATGGCCAGGACGATCTCGCGGCTGTGGTTGCGCAGCGATTCCGGTCCGCTGATCATGCCGGCCCAGCTGCCGCTCGATGATCCGGGGCTGGCGCACGAATTCACCGAGTTGCTCAGTGGTCACTGGGATCCGGTCCTGGCGGAGGTCGACTCCGATGGCTCGCGGCCCGACCAGATCGACCAGTCACTGGCGCGCTTTGGCGAGGTCGGCGGCGCCGCGCGGCGGGTGACCCGCACGATTTTCCTCGGCTCGGCCGACGCCGGCGCCGTGCGCGGCGTCGACGACCGCCGCATTCGACTCGGCTGCGTACAGCCCGGACACGGCGTCTCGGCCTATAACGACGTGCTCGGACGGCTGCGCGATGACTGCTATTTCCTCTACCAGGCCGACGGTCGCCACTACTTCCACGTCGAGCAGAACCTGAACAAGCTCGCCGCCGACCGCGCCAACGCCATCGACGAACGGACGCTGCTCAGCGAGATCGAGACGCTGCTGCGCGAGGCGGTGGGACGTCGCGCGGACGTGATCATCTGCCCCGATCCAGGCGAGCGCGACGCCGTGCCGGAAGCGGACCATGCGCGACTGGTGATCCTGGGCGCGCGGCACGCGCTGCCCAGCCGGCAGTCGGGCGCGGACAGCGCGCTGGCTGAACCCACGGCCCTGGCGCTGCTCCAGGAGCGCGGACCGGGCACGCCGCGCCTGCGTCGCAACACGCTGCTCTTCGTCGCCGCCAAGCAGGACGACCTCAACCATCTGCGCGGCGAGCTGCGCAAGTGGCTGGCCTGGGACAGCATCCTCCACGGCGGCGCGGCCGGCAGCAAGGTCGAGCATCTGGACGGCAATCGCCAGAGCCAGGCGCAGGACAGCCTGCGCAACGCCGACCGCGAGGCGCGTCATGCGCTGATCCGCGCCTGGCGCTGGGCGCTCGCGCCCTACCAGCGCGAGCCGCGTCGCGCCGAGTACGGCTTCAGCCAGCACGAGTTCGACGCCGACGGCGGTATCGCCGAGGGCGCGTTCGATTGCTTCATCAAGGAAGAAGCGCTGGCCGAGCAGATCTCGCCGGACGCGCTGGCCAAGCTGCTCACGGAGTACATCTGGCCCAACCGCGAACATATCGAGGCGGCTGAGCTCTGGGAGCTGCTGACCCAGCACGTTTACATGCATCGCCTGCGCAATATCGGCGTGCTGCAGCGGGCGCTCGACCAGGGCGCGGAGCAGGGCGGCTTCGGCTTGGCCGACGGCTACGACGCCGCCAGGAAGCGCTACGACCAGCCGCAATTCCGTACCCCCCCCCCCGCGGAACGGGCGTTCGGGATTCGCGCCAGCTGGTCGTGCAGCCAGAGGTGGCGAAGGA
The DNA here is from genome assembly GCA_007571275.1 of Dehalococcoidia bacterium. Lineage (GTDB taxonomy): Bacteria > Chloroflexota > Dehalococcoidia > Bin125 > Bin125 > Bin125. Next base: position 328 of record RKRS01000005.1, on the reverse strand, counting down.
TCAGATCGAGCGAACCGAGCAGCCTAACCAGCCTCCCGAGCCTGAACCGCCTGGCCCCGTCGACGAGCCACCCGATCCTGACAAGCCGCGCATCCGCCATGTCTCGGTCCGCAAGACGCTGCGCGGCGCGCTCGCGACGGACCTGCTGACCCAACTACAGGACGAGATCGTCAGCAATCTCAACGCGGCCGGCGCCGACGTTGAGATCACGCTCAGCATCAGCGCCCGCCACGGCCACGGCTTCAGCGACCACACCCTGCGCACCGTGCGCGAGAACAGCCAACAGCTCGACCTCGAGTTCAACGAAGAGGAGGGCTACGGATGAGCC
>RKRS01000016.1 GCA_007571275.1 Dehalococcoidia bacterium | reverse complement strand
GTCTTCATCGTGCATTCGGCGTATGCCTTCCTGCACAATGACGGCGATCTCGTAGGCGTAGGCCGGGTCGTAGGCGACCAGATTGGGAATCGTGGAGGCCAGGATGTGGCTATGCCCATCCTGGTGCTGCAGGCCCTCGCCGTTCAACGTCGTCCGGCCGGCCGTCGCGCCGATCAAGAATCCGCGAGCCCTGGCGTCGCCAGCGGCGAAGGCGAGATCGCCGACCCGTTGCAAGCCAAACATCGAGTAAAAGATGAAGAACGGAATCATCGGCGTCTTGAGTGAGGAGTAGGCCGTGCCAGCGGCGATGAATGACGACATCGCTCCCGCTTCGGTGATGCCTTCCTCAAGAATCTGGCCATCCCGCGATTCTTTGTAATAGAGGAGTCGGTCGGAATCGACCGGCTCATACAACTGGCCGGTTGAGGCGTAGATGCCGAACTCGCGAAACATGCCTTCCATGCCAAAGGTGCGCGACTCGTCGGGAACGATCGGGACGATATATTCGCCCAGATCGCGGTCGCGCATCATTCGACTGAGCATCCGTACGAAACCCATCGTGGTTGAGGCCTCGCGAGCGCCCGTGCCTTCATGAAACTCCGAGAACGTCTCATCGGGGGGAGACGTGAGGTCGGACCGGGGCGAACGGCGCTCGGGTACGTGACCACCCAGGACCTCTTTGCGAGCGGTGATGTAGCTGGCCTCTCGGCTGTCGCGCGAGGGACGATAGAGCGGCGCGCCAACAACCTCCGCATCAGACAGCGGAATCGCAAAGCGATCGCGAAACTGCATCAGTTCGCGTTCGTTCAGCTCCTTTTGCTGGTGGGTGATGTTACGACCCTCACCGGCCTCACCGAGACCGTAGCCCTTGATGGTGCGGGCGAGGATCACCGTCGGCGCACCGCGATGATCGCTGGCGGCGCGGTACGCGGCGTGCACTTTGAGCGGATCATGACCACCGAGTCGCATGCGCCAGAGCGCGTCGTCCGACAGGTCATCAACCATGCGCAGCAGACGTGGATCAACGCCCCAGAAGTGCTTGCGAATGTAACTGCCGCCGGCGACCGTGTACTTCTGGTACTCGCCGTCGACAACCTCGCCCATGCGCTGGACGAGCAATCCATGTTCATCGCGGGCGAGCAGCTGGTCCCACTCTGATCCCCAGATGACCTTGATCACATTCCAGCCAACGCCGCGGAAGACCGCCTCCAGCTCCTGGATGATCTGGCCGTTGCCACGAACGGGGCCGTCGAGGCGCTGGAGATTGCAATTGACGACGAAGATGAGGTTGTCGAGCTCCTCGCGGGAAGCGAGGGCGATCGAGCCAAGCGTCTCGGGCTCATCGGTCTCGCCGTCGCCGAGAAAACACCAGACCTTTCGATCGGTCGGATCCAGTAGATCACGATTTTCGAGGTAGCGAATGAAACGGGCCTGATAGATGGCCTGGATCGGTCCGAGACCCATCGACACCGTAGGAAACTGCCAATAGTCGTCCATCAACCAGGGGTGCGGATAGGACGGCAGTCCACCAGAGAGCTCGCGGCGGAATTTGTGTAGTCGGTCAGGCGCGAGCCGACCTTCGACATAACCCCGCGCGTAGATACCGGGGGCCGAATGTCCTTGGAAATAGATTAGATCGCCGCCGCTGGGGTGATCCTGGCCGCGGAAAAAGTGATTGAATCCGACCTCGTAGAGCGTTGCGGCGGAGGCGTAGGTGGAGATATGCCCGCCGATGCCGTGGTTGTTCTGATTCGCCTCGACGACCATCGCCATGGCGTTCCAACGAATGATCGACTTGATCCGACGCTCGATCTCGGGATCACCCGGATAAGGCGGCTGCCGTTCGATTGGAATCGTGTTGACATAGGGAGTCTGCGAGGTAACCGGCAAGCGGATTCCCGAGCGCTGCGCCTCGATCTGCAGGGTCTGTAAGAGCCTCGACACTCGCTCTGGTCCGCGCCGACGAGCGACATCGCGCAGGGAGTCGATCCAGTCGTTGGTCTCCAACCAGTCATCAGCTCCTGCTGATTCCGTTGCGCGGTCAAGAGCCAGATGCCACGGAGATTCAGAGGTAGTCATCGTGTTCCCAGTCTACTCAACCGTGCAGCCCACTCCCCACCGAGAAGCGAGGCGATGGATAGACTTAACCAAACGGAAGCGGTCTGGAATCCTGATGGCAGCGCTGTCCAGTAGGGTCGCGGTTGATCGCCAGATGCGAGGGAGAGAACACTCGCGCATCGTTCAGAGCGCGCGACCGGGGGTGATCCCATACCAAGCTGCCGACGCCTGGCAGCGGACGAGAGCGCGAGCGGTCGCGGACGGCGACCAACCCGAGATCGTTGTGCTCATGGAGCACCACCCGGTCTATACACAGGGACGACGGGGCGGGCGTGAGCATGTCCTGCGAGCGCTCGAAGCGCCGATCGTTGATACCGACCGTGGCGGCGACGTGACCTTTCATGGGCCAGGACAGTTGGTGCTATGGCCAATCCTGCGTGTGCGAGAACGCGGGATCGGTATCGCGCAATACATACGCGGGCTGGAGGAAACGGCGATCAGAACGGCGCGAGCGTTCGACGTCGAAGCCGATCGGATCAAAGGTCGGCCAGGCGTCTGGCTCGCAAATCGAAAGCTCGCGAGCGTGGGAGTTCGAGTGCAGTCAGGCGTGAGCCGACACGGCATGGCGCTCAATTGCAGCATCGATGTCTCATGGTTTGAGAGCATCCGCGCTTGCGGGATCGCTGATAGCCATGCGACCTCGCTGTCTGCGGAAACGGGCAGGACGATCAGCGTTTCGGAATGCGCCGCCGTGCTGGAGCGCTGCTTCAGTGAAGTCTTTGGCTTACGTCTGTCGCCAGTTCGGAAGCTGGAAATTCACCGATGTCCGGCCTGAAAGAACGAAAACCTCGCTGGATTCGGGCGCAGTTCCCGGGAGGCGAACGCTACAGCGAGATCATCAAGCTGCTGCGCGATGAGACGCTCAACACTGTCTGTCAGGAAGCGCGATGTCCGAATATCGGCGAATGCTTCGATCGCGGCACGGCGACGTTCATGATCCTTGGCGATACCTGCACCCGCGCGTGCGGCTTCTGCGCGGTGACGTCTGGTCGGCCAGCGCCAATCGACTGGA
>RKRS01000011.1 GCA_007571275.1 Dehalococcoidia bacterium | reverse complement strand
GCGGTGCGCGTCGTAGGGCTCAAAGTGGGTGTACAGGTACTCCTCGCCATCTTCAGGATCGATGAACTGGTGCAGCCCGGCGCCGATGTGGTCGTATTCGTTGGTATAGGCAATCTCGATGACGTTCTCTGCGGACAGGTCGGCGCCGTCGAGGTAAAGCCGATTGCGCTCGTGCCTGACATCGACCTCAGTGCCGTTCAGCGTGAGCGAGTTGATCGACTTCGAGGTGCAATCGAGGAAGACGCCTGCGGCGGGATCGTCGAGGGAGAACCGCACGCTGACCGTTCCTTCGTAGGTCTCAGCCCCCTTGGTCAGGCTGAGCGAGAGGGCATAGGCCACGTCCGAGACGCGCGCCGCCCGCTCCTGCGCCTCAAGCTCGGTCAGGACATTCAACGATTCCAGGCCAGTCTCGGTAGTCATCGCGCCTCCATCAGCTTCTCACGCGAGGGTATCAGCGACATTCCCACATCTCCCTTCCGGGGAAGCTGCACCGACGCTCTCATATCTCCCCCGTTAGGGGAGCTGCCGCGATGTTTCTCATATCTCCCCCTGTGGGGGAGATGCCGTCAGGCAGAGGGGGCCTATCCTTGGACAGCCGCCGAAGCCCCCTCAGTCGCTGTGCGACAGCTCCCCCAGCGGGGGAGCGCTGGATCGATAGCTCTCCGCCGGGGGAGCGCTTCCGGATATCTCGCGCACTGGGGGAGCTGCCGCGATGTTTCTCATATCTCTCCCTGTGGGGGAGATGCCGTCAGGCAGAGGGGGCTTCCCCGGCTCTGCCCTACCATGCCGCACGACGGGCAATTTCTGAATACTGCGTGCGAAAAGAGGCCGAGACCATGCCAGACGGGTACACGGAATCCACCATCGAGGTCGCCGGCCTCCCGATCCAGCTTCGACGCGGCGGCACAGGTTCCAGTCTCCTCGTGATCCATCACGAGACCGGCAACCCAGGCTGGCTCGAGTTCCACGACGCGCTGTCGGCGCGCCACGACGTGATCCTGCCCACCTTGCCCGGTTGGGACGGTACCCAGCGCGGCGACTGGATGCGCAGCGTGCGCGACCTCGCGTCCGTCTGCTCGCTGCTGTTGGACGAGCTTGGCGTCGACAAGGCGACAATCGTCGGACTGGGGTTCGGCGGCTATGTCGCAGCGGAAATGACGACCGCCAACCAGTCGCGACTGAACGGCCTGGTGTTGGTCAACGCAATGGGTCTGCAACCCGATGAGGGCGAAATCCGTGACCAATTCCTCGAGGCGCACGCCGATTACGTGAAGTCCTGCTTCGCCGACCCTGCCAATTTTGCGGCGCTCTACGGTGAGGATGTCTCGACCGAGCAGCTGATCGCCTGGGACGCCAACCGCGAGATGACCGCTCGCACCGCCTGGAAGCCGTTCCTCTACAGCCAGACCTTGCCGCACCTGCTGCGCAACGTCAACGTGCCGACCAAGGTCGTCCGCGGCACGGGCGACAGCATCGTCCCGGTCGCCGTCGCCAACCAGTATGTCCCACTCCTCGGCGACGCCGAACTGATCGAAATCGACGGTGGCCACCACCTGGAATCAGACGCCCCAGCAGCCCTCGCCGACGCGCGCGTTGGCTGAACTGATCTGCCGCTGAATCGAGTAGGCTCGACTCATGGAAGACATCACCCGGCAGCTGTACGCCTACGACAACCTGGCCGTGCTCAACGATGAACTGGTGCTCCCGTCAGAATCGGTTGACCTGATCTACCTGGACCCACCGTTCAACTCGAACAGCACCTACAACCTGCCGTTCAAGAATCTGGGCAAAGATGTCGCCGCCGTCGCTGCCTTCCAGGACACCTGGGCGTGGGGACCAGAAGAAGACGAGCACCTGGCCAGGCTGGACGCCGGGCCGCGCACCAAGCTGCTGGCTGACGTCGTCCGTTTTGCCCAGCAGATTAGGGGGCCGCGCACGAGTGTCAACCTTGCGGCGTATCTGGTCAATATGGCGGTGCGGCTCATCCCGATGAGGCGCGTCCTGAAGCGTACAGGCAGCATCTACTTACACTGTGATCCGACCGCGAACTCATACTTGCGCCTGCTGATGGATGCGATCTTCGGTCAAGACAACTTCCGTAACGAAATCGTATGGCGAATCGGTTGGGTGTCTGGATTCAAGACGCAAAAGCGTGGTTGGATTCGTAATCACGATACGATCCTCTACTACGTTGCATCCCCGGAGGCGATCAAGCACTTCAACAAGGAGTATCTGCCGTATCCCGAAGGTTACGTCCGTCGGGACGGGAAGCGCCCGACCGGTCGTGGTTTCCCAATCGAAGATACGTGGAACTGTTCAGAAGGCGATCGCCTGGATTCAATCATGATCAAAAGTTTCTCGCGAGAGAAGCTTGGCTATCCGACCCAGAAAAACCTGGATCTGCTGGAGCGGATCGTGAAGGCATCTAGCAATCCAGGCGATCTCGTACTTGATCCGTTTTGCGGCTGTGGCACCGCGATGCACGCCGCAGAACTACATCAGCGCCAGTGGATTGGCATCGACATTTCACGATTCTCAGCCGGTCTGGTTCGTGAGCGTCTGCTGAAGAACATTCCGACGCTCTCCGACGAGGATATTCTCGTCTTCGGCCTGCCCCAGAGCCTGGGCGAGGCCCGGACCTTGGCGGCCAATGACAAGTTCGAGTTTGAGAAGTGGGTCTGTGGCGCGATCGGCGCGCATGGGATGTATCACAATCCTGGCGACAAGGGCGCAGACGGAGGAGTCGACGGCGTCATTGAGTTCTATCCGCTGATCATGGGCAAAACGCCGCAGAAGGAACTGGCGATTGTGCAGGTCAAGGGCGGCAACGTCACGCCAGACGCAGTGCGAGCGCTCTATGCCACAGTCAAGCGCTTTGACGCCACCGCCGGCGTACTCGTCTGCTTTGCCGATCAGATGACGACGGTCGAGAACAACCGCAATCTCGATACCTTCGCTGACGCCGCAGGGGAATACCCCGTCATTCAGGGCTACACAGTCGAGGATCTACTCCAGCAGAAACCAATCAATCTGCCGACCTACCGCCTTCGGGACGACGCCCGCCTGACGCCCTGACAAGAGCTGGGGTCTCGGCGCTTGCGGTTCCCCCTTTGGGGGAAGCGGCCCGCTAG
>RKRS01000174.1 GCA_007571275.1 Dehalococcoidia bacterium | reverse complement strand
GGTTGCCGAGGTCTACGGCTCAAGCGCTCAATAGCGCAAAAACCAACTTTCGAAAATATTGGCTGCTAAATTACCGGTCAAGAATCAGGAGAACAGCTGCGCCGGCAACAACCGTAACCGCCCTCACCACCGCAGAGAAACCGAACCATGACCACCTTACCCCTCGAAGGAATCCGAGTCCTCGACTCGACTTACGTTTTTGCCCTCCCCTACACCGGCGGGCAGCTGGCCGACCTGGGCGCGGATGTGATTTGCGTTGAGCCGCCAGGCGGCTCTCCAGCCCGTTCGCTGGGGCCGTTCGCCGGCGACGATCCTGGGCCTGACCGTTCACTCTTCTGGTGGGCGTACGCGCGTAACAAGCGCGGCATCACCTGCGACCTCGATCATCCCGATGGCCAGGCCCTGCTCCGACAGTTAGCCGCTTCGGCTGACTTCGTTCTGGAGTCGGAAGCACCCGGCGTGATGGCCCGTCGCGGGCTGAGTTATGACGATCTGTCGGCCGACCACGATGAGCTGATCTACACATCGATCTCGGCCTTCGGACAGAGCGGTCCGAAAGCGACGTATCAGTCAACCGACCTGATCCTGATGGCGGCGGGCGGGCCGTTGCTCCTGGCCGGTGGAGCGGGCCAGGCGCCCGTTCGAGTCTCGGTGCCGCAGGCTTGGAATCATGCCTCCGGCGAGGCGGCGATGGCTACGATGATCGCGCTGCGAGCAAGGCGCAAGCTCGGTCGCGGACAGCACATCGACATCTCGGCGCAACAATCGGTCGCCGCTGCGACGATGTCCGCCATCCTCGCCTCCTCGATTGGCGCCAGCGAGACGACGCGTGTCGCTGGCGGGATGGCCGTGGGGCCGTTCATTGGCCGCCTGATCTGGGAAGCGGCCGACGGTTATATCTCACTCACCTTCCTCTTCGGCAGCGGCATCGGCCCATTCTCGCGGCGGCTGTTTGAGTGGATGTATGAAGAAGGCGAATGCTCTCTGGAGGATCGCGATCTGGACTGGATCGGTCTCGGCGCGGAGTTCATCTCCGGCGCCCGCCCGCTCTCCGAGTGGGACCGGCTGATGGACGTCGTTGGCGCCTTCCTGCGCGGACGCACACGGGCTGAACTCTTTGCCGAAGCGCAGGCGCGGTCGTTGTTGATTGTGCCCGTCACCACAGTCGATGAAGTGGCCAACTCCGAGCAGTTCGAAGCTCGTGATTTCTGGCGTGAACACGAAATGCCCGGCTGGCCTGAACCGGTCAGATTCCCCGGGCCGTTCGTCAAGCTCTCGAGCAACGAGATTGAGTATCGGCATCCGGCGCCAACGATCGGACAGCACAACGCCGAAATCTACGCCGAACTGGGACTGGATCAGGCGGCGCTCCAGCATCTGCGCGAACGAGGGGTGATCTAAATGACCACAGTGATACCCAACCTTCCATCGATCCCGACTGAAGGCGCATTGGCCGGACTGAACGTCGTCGACCTGATGTGGGTCGTGGCTGGTCCAACCTCCACACGCACCATGGCGGACTTCGGCGCAACAGTGGTGCGGATTGAATCGGCCAACCGAATCGAAACGGCGCGCGGCATCGGCCCGTTCCATGACAACGCACAGGGTCTCGATCACTCGGGCCTGTTCGGCAACATGAACGCGAACAAGCTGGGGCTGTCGCTCAACCTCAGTACGCAGGAAGGTCGGGATGTGCTGCTTGATCTCATCAAGTGGTGCGATGTGTTAACTGAATCGTTCTCGCCGCGCGCGATGCGCGCCTGGGGCATGGACTATGAATCGTTGCGCGAAATTCGACCCGACCTGATCATGCTCTCCACCTGTCTGTTCGGTCAGGCGGGACCGCTGTCGCGCGTAGCGGGATTCGGGACGATGGGCGCAGCGATCGGTGGCTACGTCGCGCTGGCCGGGAATCTTGGCGGCGCGCCGATTGGTCCCTACTCTGCATACACCGATTACCTGTCGCCTCGCTTCGCGCTACCGACGATCCTGGCCGCGCTCGACTACCGCGACCGCACCGGCGAGGGCGTCTACATCGACCAGGCGCAGGCCGAATCATCGCTGCACTTCATGAGCGCCGCTCTGCTGGACTACACGATCAATGGACGCGTGCCAGAGCTGGTCGGCAACGCCGACCCCGACATGGCGCCGCATGGCTGCTACGCGACCGCGGGCGATGACGACTGGGTCGCCATCGCCGTCCGCAATGACGCCGACTGGGCTAACCTCTGCGCCGCCATGGGCATGGGCGAGCTGACCTGCGACGACCGCTTCGCCGACCTCACTGCTCGCAAGGCCAATGAGGACGAACTCAATGGCATCGTCTCTGGCTGGGCCGCCCAACACGGCGCGCTTGAGGTTGAGTACATGCTGCAGGCGTTCGGCGTGCCAGCGCATGCGGTCTCCAACAGCTCCGCCGCGGTCGCCGATCCACAGCTCCAGCACCGTGGTCACTTCATTCCGATCGAACATCCCGTGCACGGCGTGCAAACGGTCGAAGCGGCAAAGGGTCAGATGTCGGTCACTCCGCCCTCGTATCGTTCCTCCGCTCCCACAATCGGACGGGACAATGACCTCGTCCTGCGCGAGATTCTCGGTTACGACGACGAGCGCATCGCCCAACTCGCCATCGCCGACGCGCTCACCTAGCAAGCGCTTCCTCCTGGCCACCGCCGACGCGCTCACGCCTTAAGCGCTTCCCCCTCTGGGGGAAGCTGTCGCGAAGCGACTGAAGGGGGGGGGCTGCGCGAGGAAGCGGTACATGTCCACGCCAAAGATCCCTACCATGCCTTCGTATCCAAGGAGGCATTCGATGGCAGGACGACTGGACGGCAAGGTTGCGGTGATCACTGGCGCTGGCTCCGGCATGGGCCGCGCGACGGCTGAACTGTTCGCAGAGGAGGGCGCCCGCGTGTTGGTCGTCGACCGCTGGGCTGAGCGCGCGGAGGACGCGGCATCAGGCATTGGCGAGGTGGCGGGTTTCGGTGCAAAGCGCAGTAACAGGAGGCATGAAGATGGCCCAGGAATTCCAGACTTTGGACCAGTTCCACGACTATATACGAGGCAAGGCCGTCGAGGACGACGGTTTCCGGGCACGTCTGATAGATGACCCCAAGGCGGTCGTGGAAGACGAGCTGGGCATGAC
>RKRS01000182.1 GCA_007571275.1 Dehalococcoidia bacterium | reverse complement strand
TGCGCTGGAGGAGGGTCTGCGCTTTGCGATTCGTGAGGGCGGGCGCACGGTCGGCGCCGGCGCGGTGACCGCAATCCTCGAATAACCCTCCGACTGACGAATCGTGCGATGATGGTTCTGTTCGGTCGGTGTTCGGGAAAGGGAACTGGCTATGGCGAAGGGTGATCGCGTGTTTATCACGCTGCGTTGCCGCGAATGCCAGACGCACACGTATCACACGACGAAAAATCGTCGGAACGATAGCGATCGTCTGGAGCTGACGAAGTACTGCCCGAGTTGTCGGGCGCGTCGGGCGTATCGGGAGACGCGGTGATTCGTGGCCAGATCGCGAGATAGTCGCCGGCGACGAAGCCGCCGCGGCGGACAGGCTCCCCGCGCCGCCGCAGCCACTCCGCGTCCGACTCGTTCCAGTGCTCCGCGGCCCGAAGCGGCGACGGAAGCCTCGGTCGATGCTGCAGTTGACTCAGGCGGGGTCGCGGATGCCGCCGCCCTGCCGGCCCGCCCGCGCCGCGAGATTGCCGCCTCTCGACCGACAACCGCAGACGCCCCTCGCGTCCGCAGCTTGTTCTATCGACTGACCCATCCACGCGCGATCATGGCGATCATCGACGAGCTGCGCAAAGTCGTCTGGCCAACACGCCAGGAGACGGCGAACCTGACGGTTGTGGTGTTGGTGGTGTCGATTGCGGTGGGAATTTTCCTGGGCGGAATCGACTTTGGGTTGAATCGCGTAGTTGAGGAAACGTTGCTGCCCTGATGACGACTTCACGAGGCGCTCCAGAGCCAAACGCAGCGGATAGCGGGTTCGGTCGGCGCGAGATTAGCGCCGCCGAGCGTGAGCTACAGGAAGTGTTAGCCGCTGCGCGCGCGCTGGGCATCGAGACCGAGGAGCAATCGGCGGAGCCAGAGCTTGACGCCACCGCGGCCCAGGCATTGGCCGGATTGGGATTGGACCGTCCGCTCGAGCAGGAGGCGACGCCGATCGCCTCGTTCCTGCGGGGGGATGAATCGGAAGAGGACGAGGCCGAACCTGAGATTTCGCTTGAGGAAGTCCAGGAGACAAACGCGGCCTGGTTTGCGATCAATACATACACCGGCCATGAGAACCGCGTGCGAGACGCGCTGGATCTGCGCATCCGCAATATGGACGCCGAAGAACAGTTCGTCGAACTACGACCAGAGCAGGCCGGCGCTGCGAAGAAGGGCATGGCGGAGAAGCGGTTTGTCCTTGTGCCGACCCAGCAGGAGGTCGAAATTCGCGGCGGCAAGCGTCGCGAGGTGGAACGAAAACTGTTGCCTGGCTACGTCCTGCTGCAGATTCGTCTGGACGGCGACACTGGCGAGCTCTCAGATCAGTCGTGGCACGTCGTCAACGGTACTGCCGGCGTGACCGGGTTCGTTGGCACACGCGAGGATCAGCGCGATCGGGCGCGACCGTTGCCGCCGGCGCAGGTGGCGAAGATCATCGGTCAGACGCAGGTGGAAGAGCCTCGTGTACGGGTCGGATTTGCGGTCAACGATTCAGTCCGTCTGACGGATGGCCCCTTTCTCGACATGGTGGCGGAGGTAGAGGAGATCAACGTCGAGAAGGGCAAGGTCAAGGTGCGGATTTCGATGTTCGGTCGGGAGACGCCGTTGGAGCTGGACTTCGATCAGGTGGAGAAACAGTAGGCTGAACGCTTGCATTTGCGCGCCGTCGGCAGTTGGTCGAGGGCGGAGTAGGGAGATGGCTGGATGGCGAAGCGTGTACGAGCAGTGTTGACGCTGCAACTGGAGGCGGGCAAGGCGAGCCCGGCGCCGCCGGTCGGTCCCGCGCTGGGTCAGCACGGCGTGGGCATCATGGAGTTCGTCAAGAGCTACAACGAACGGACCGCGTCCAGCGCGGGCGAATTGATTCCGGCGCAGATCACGATCTACGAAGATCGGTCGTTTACGTTCGATCTGAAAACACCGCCAGCTTCGGATCTGATTCGCCGTGCCGCTGGCTTGGAAAAGGGCGCTTCGGAGCCTCGGCGCGAGGTGGCCGGCTCGATCACCTCAGACCAGGTGAGAACGATCGCCGAACAAAAAATGCAAGACCTGAATGCGAACGACATTGAAGCGGCGATGCGCATGGTCGCCGGGACGGCGCGTTCGATGGGCGTGGAAGTCGAGGGTTAGCAATGCCGAAACGTGGCAAGAGATACCGCAGCGCGCTTGAGTCCTACAGCAAGGAATCGCATTACCCACCGCAGGAAGCAGTGACCCTGGTCAAGCAGTTGGCGACGGCCAAGTTCGACGAGACGGTTGAACTGCACATCCGAACCGGGCTTGACGTGCGTCACGCCGATCAGCAGTTGCGCGGCACGGCGCGTTTGCCGCACGGCTTGGGCAAGGAAGTCCGCGTAGCGGTCTTCGCCGACGGCGACGCGGCGACGGCGGCAACTGAAGCCGGCGCCGAGATCGTTGGCTCGGACGACTTAATTCAGCAGGTCCAGGACGGTTTCACCGACTTTGACGTGGCGGTGGCGCAGCGGGAACTGATGGGCAAGGTTGGTCGCCTGGGTCGGATTCTCGGCCCGCGTGGGCTGATGCCGAATCCACGCGCCGGGACGGTGGTTGATCGGAATGACGTGGGCAAGGCTGTCCGCGAAGCCAAGGCCGGGCGGGTGGAGTTTCGCACAGACCGCGAGGCGTCGGTGCATGTGCCGCTGGGCAAGGTGAGCTTTGCTGAGGATCAGTTGCTCGACAACCTGGCCATGATGGTGTCGGAGATTGTGAAGGCGAAGCCATCAGGCGCCAAGGGGAGCTACATCCGCTCCCTGAATATCGCGTCGACGATGGGTCCCGGCGTCAAGCTCGAGCAGCAGTCGACACTGGCGTTGAAGGCTGACTGAGCAAGAGCGTTAACGTTTCAGCCCGCATCCACGCCGCGAACTGCTGACATCGGCGGAACGCTTGGACTAGGCTGAACGAACGGAGAGACAGGAACCGAACGAGTTTTGCCGCCTCAGACCGTTGGCGGACTTGTCTTGGGCAAGTCCTGAAACGTCCAGCGCAGGCAGCAGCCGATCTCTGGCCCGTGAGCGGACGGGCAAGCGTGTGGTTGTGAGCCTGTTGGTCGAGTGAGTTGGGGCGGTTGGGATGACAGACCAGTAGGTCGGGAGGCGGCATGGCGACTGAACGTAAGCGAGAACAGGTAGCGCTGCTCGAGGAGCGGCTTGGCCGCGCATCGATCACGATTGGGCTGGACTATCGCGGCCTGAGCGTGAAGGACATGCAGCAGCTGCGACGCGGAATTCGGGCAGAGGCGCCGGAGACTGAGCTACGGGTGATCAAGAACACCCTCTGGCGTCGGGCGGCGGAGGGCGCGGGCGAAGCCGGCGCAGCTGATCTGGCCCAGGAATCGACCGCGTTGCTGTTCGGTTTCGGCGACTTGACGGAAGCGCCGAAGGCGCTGCAGAAGTACACACGGGAACAGCGACTCGATCTCCCGATTCGTGGCGTCTATGTCGAAGGTGAACTGCAGGATGGTTCGCAGGTGGCTGCCCTGGCCGATGTGCCGAGTCATCCTGAGCTGATGGCGAAGATTGCCGGCGGATTGAACAGTCCGATCTCGGGTCTGGCCGGCGTGTTGAGCGCCGTATTCCGCGATGTCGCCGCGATCGTCGAGGCCCGCGCGGAACAGCTCGAAGCGGCGCAAGCGAGTGACGAGTAGTAAACGATCGGCTGGCCTCCTGATCCAGCCGCGTAACCAGTGAAGCCCCGGCCTGAACGACCGGTATGGAGTGGAGACTGAGATGTCGAAAGTTGACGAAGCGTTTGAACTGATTAGCGCGATGACGATTCTCGAAGCGCGTGATCTGGTCAAGCGGATCGAGGATGAGTTCGGCGTGACGGCGGCGGCCCCGGTGGCGGCCGTGGCGGTCGCCAGCAATGGCGCGGTAGCCGAAGAGGTCGAAGAGCAGACCGAATTCGATGTCGTGCTGCAGGCCTTCGGCGACAAGAAGATCAACGTGATCAAGGCTGTCCGCGCGGTCACCGACCTCGGTCTGCGCGAGGCCAAGGAATTCGTTGAGTCAGCGCCGCAGACCGTCAAGGAAGGCCTGTCGAAGGAAGAGGCTGAAGCGCTCAAGACCTCCCTGGAGGAAGCGGGCGCGACCGTCGAGGTGAAGTAGGCGTCCCACACAGGCTGACGCTTGACCGAACCACTGCCTGCGCCCGTCGGCCGGGTCACAGTCAGTCAGTGGCCAGGTATGTATGTCTCCGTTCCGCTATCGTGAGCGCGGTTTCGTAGTACCCTCATCGACGTTGCTGTCGATGCAGCTTTCGGGAACGCGATGGCGCTCTACAACTTGGTGGTCAGTGAGCCTGTTGGCAGATGGCTACGCAGTTCGCGTGCGCTCGAGCTGGTTGTGGTGGTCGCGCTCACGGTGGCCGTCGTGGTAGTGGCTGCGTTGTGGGGCTCTGCCTCGCAGTCAGTTGGCCCGATTTCGCTGGACTCGCTTGAGTTACCGAGCGAACCTTCAGCAGCGACAACGAGCGCAGTGGCGAGCGTGACCTCTCAGGTTGCGGAGTCCGAACGCTCCGTGTCCGTCGGGTCATTGACTCCGCTACGTGAGTCAGGGCAAGTGACGATACCTGCACAGACTGGCATTGTGCCTGGTCAGCCTGATCCGAGCGAGCCAGCCCGCCCGGATTCCTTTGAGCGGTACCAGGTGCAACGTGGCGAGTCGCTGTTCATGATTGCCAGCGCACGAGGCGTGCCAGTGTCCGATCTGGCGCGATGGAATTGGTACCTGGATGAGGACTCGACCCTGATCCACGGCGAGTGGATCTGGATTCCGCTTTGGGACACGCCTGTAGGCGAGGGAGAGCGCAGCCGTGGCGGCGGGTAGATTCGAGGAGTTGCGAGGCACGCAAGCGCCTGATCAGGAACGCGCACGGCGGGCGATTCTGCGCTCCATGGTGATTTGGACTCCGGCGTTCGGCCTGCTGACGGTCGGCGCCGTATACATGATGCTCGACGCTTTGGATGGCAACGGAGGCTCGTGGTTCGGGTTCTCCCTGTTCGCGTTGATTGGGTTGCTCTCGGGCTTTTCCGCGCTCTCGGCGTTTCGCGACTGGTTTGCCGAGCCGATCGACACTACGGGCCAGGTCGCGCGCAAGTGGCGCAAGTTTGATCTGCTGATCTTCTTTCGCGCCCACTATGTGTTGGTTGCGCGTCGCGTGTTTCGCGTGCCCAGATTGATGTACGAGGAGATGCCGGAGTCAGGCGGTTGGGTCTATCTGAATCACTATCCGCATACCAACGCGGTCGTTGCCTGGCGCCCCTTGGGCGAGGACGAGCGTCCGCTCAGCGAAGCGGAAGCAGAGGAAGCGGCGCGCGAGAGGGAGCGCGGCGGCGATATCGAGGATGCCTGGGAGCAGCGTCGACGGGAGCGGAAACGGGAAGCGGCTGAAACCCGGGAGCGGGTCGATCTGCCGACGTTCGGCGACGGCCGCGACGAGTAACTCGGTGCGGGATCCGCTGGCGGAACTCGAGGCGGCATGGGCGCAGGAGGACGCCGAGCGGGCCAGGCAGTCCCGGCTTGCGGAAGCCGAGTCTGAGGAGTCGAATCCGACAACGCGCCAGCGGATCAAGGACATGGACCCCGCTGACCGTCCACGGGAGCGCTTGTTGCGGTTGGGGGCGGATGCGCTGTCGAACGCCGAGCTGCTGGCGATCCTGTTGAGCTCTGGTCGACGTGGAGAGAACGTGCTTGAGATCTCGCGGAGGTTATTGGCCGATCGGGGCTTGGTGGGCTTGTTGCGCTCCGACGCCAAAGAGGTCATGCGGGTGACCGGTCTGAAGGAAGCCAAGGTGACCCGCATCAAGGCGGCAGTCGAGCTGGCCGCTCGAGGCCTGGCCGATGATGAGTGGCCGGCGCGGGAGCCGTTTCGCTCGTCGCAGCAGGTATTCGAGCGCTATCGGGGGTTGTTGGGCAATCTGGTTCACGAAGAGGTATGGGTGCTGGTGCTCGACCTGCAGCATCGTCTGATTCGTGAGGAGCGGCTGTACAAAGGGATGGTGCACGGAGCATCGGTGCGGGTGGCGGAGCTACTACGACCGGTGATCATTCATCAGGGTTCCGCGATGATCATCGTCCATAACCACCCATCCGGTTCGACCGCACCGTCGCGAGCTGATCGTGAGATGACCGCCGACCTCCAGAACGCATCGACCACGATGGGCATCGAGCTGCTCGACCACGTGATCGTGACGGGTGCGGCATATACGTCAATGGCGCAGCTGGGACAGCTGGGCGCCTCAGCTTCGACCGCGCGGAGCGCCGGCGAGGCAGACGCAGGTCGCTATCGCGGCTAAGGGCGGATGTCCGTTTCTTGTGTACAGTGAGTTTCGTGACGGATTCCGGCCTGATTCTGGGTCTCAGCTGGATTGACCTGGTCATTCTCGGGCTGGTCATCGGGATTGGTGTGTGGGGCTGGCGGTTGGGCATCCTGCGAGCCGGCGTGGCGTTGCTGTCGATCGTCGTTGGCGTGCTGCTCGCAGGGATGTACCACGAGCGGGTGTTTGTCGACCTCGCAATTGCGGAGGCGCCATCCGGAGTGATGCGGGCTGCGAGTTTCACCGTGATCCTCTCGCTCGTGTCAGTGGGCGGTTATCTGCTTGGTACCTTTCTGCGAGGGCTGGCGGCCGTGCTACTGCTGGGCTGGGCCGATCGCGCAGCCGGCGCGTCGTTTGGCGTCCTGTTTGGTTTGCTGTTGGCGCAGGCGGCGATCGCCATTGTGGTATTCGCCGGGCTTGATGACGCCAACGGCGCGATTGGTGAATCGGTCCTGGGCTGGGTGATGCTGGACAACGTACCGATCGTGCGGGCGCTATTGCCGTCCGAGTTTGATCTGGCGATCCAACAATTCGTGTTGGAAGTGGACACCCTGAGATCGAGTGCGGAAGGGGTCCAGGGTTCGATCGGCGGCGGCTGAACGGCATGCGCCACAGAAATACTGGCGAGAACCACTGGCGAATTGCCAACTACCCCGCTGCAAACGTCCCCGTGCTTCAGGCGGTGGTACGATCACATCGGTACGATGTCGGTTCTGAACAAGTCGGTCCTGGTGCTGAATCAGAACTACGAGCCGTTACACGTGTGCAACGTACGGCGCGCGGTGGTGTTGGTGGCGCGCGGTAAAGCCGAGGTGATCGACCGACTGGATCGCGCCAAGGCGCTGTTGCGTACCGTCAGCGGCGAGTTCGATGTGCCCTCAGTGATTCGGATGGTCTACTTTATCCGTCGTCCGCGGCCAGTGATGCGTCTGTCTCGCCGTGAGGTGTTCGTTCGTGATCGGTTTATGTGTCAATACTGCGGCCGCCGAACGGCGCTGAAGGACCTGACGCTCGACCACGTGATCCCTCGCTTCCGGGGCGGTAGCCATACTTGGGAGAACCTGGTCTCGGCCTGCCGTAGTTGCAATCACCGCAAAGCGGGGCGAACGCCTCGTGAGGCTCGAATGCAGTTACGGACAGAGCCCAAACGACCGACCGTGACGCCGGCGAACCTGTTTGGGCAATATCTGGAGAGTCAGCCGGGATGGGCGCCGTTCATCCCCGGCGCGGAGCGCGCGCTGTCCCTGGACTGATCGGTCGCAACGACCATACAGCCTGCTAATTCGGTTGACAGGCGCGGCAGAAGGATGTGATCCGACGGTTGGGGGCGACCTCTGAAATTGGATTGCCGCACTTCGGACAGGGCTCGCCAGCCTTGCGGTGGACGTTGAGGAAGTCTCGGGGCTTGCTGTCAATCCGCTGGCCAATCTCGCTTGCGGCGATCTCGGCAGCCCAGTTGAGCGTCTCCTGGATGGCTTCGTAGAGCTTGACTCGGCGTTCCTCGGAAAGCGTGGATATCCTCGTGAACGGATGGATGCCGGCGTTGAAGAGGATTTCGTCGGAGTAGGCGTTGCCAATGCCGGCAATGAACTTCGCATTGACCAGCGCGTTCTTGACCTGGCCTCGATAGCGCCTGAGTCGCTTAAGAAACTGATCCTGGTCGAGCGCGCCGTCGAGCGCATCCGGCCCCTGCTCATTGAGAACCGGTACCTGGTCGAGGTTGTGCTGATCGACGAGATAAATCTTGCCCAGATAGCGTTCGTCGATGTAGCGGATGCCGAGTACGCCCTCCGAGTCCTGAAACTGCAGGGTGAAGCAGGTGCGAGCGTGCGGCTTCTCTACGCCGTCGGGTCCAGAAGTCCACTGGAATCGGCCGTTGAGCATCGGATTGACGGCGAGGATGCTGTCGCGGTTGGTGTGGAAGAGGAGAAACTTGCCAGTTCGCGTGATTGACTGAAACTCTGCGCCCAACAATCCGGCGACAAAGTCCTCACGTGGGAGTCGGATGACGATGGGCTTCTGCACATCGACGTTGATGATCGGGCGACCGCTGAGCCGATTGGCGAGCACCCGAGCGATGTGTTGTAGTTCAGGAATTTCGGGCATGCGGCGGTGATCTTCAGGGTCTGGGGGCTTTGGGGTAGCTGCCGATCATGCGCAGCCGCTCGAGTTCGGGCTCAAGTCGCTCCAGCGCGGTGGAGAGAGCGGGATCCGTGCGATGTCCATCGCAATCGATCAGGAAGAGATAGGAGCCGAGCCGCTCTCGGGCGGGACGCGATTCGATTCTGGTCAGGTTGATGTCGGCGTCGGCGAAGTGTTGTAGCACCCGCAGCAGAGCTCCGGGACGATTAGCGGTACCGAAGAGGATGGTCGAGCGATCGTCGCCGGTCGGTTCGTGGTCACGGTCGGCGAGGACAACGAAGCGAGTGGCGTTGCGATGGTCGTCCTCAATGCCGATTTCCAGAATCGGCGCGTCATGCAACTGCGCCGCGCGTCGGGGAGCGATGGCGGCGACGTGATCGCCGATTTCGACGACACGGGAAACCGCCTGGGCCGTCGACAGGGTCGCCTCGGTGCGCGCGCCGGGAAAGCGACGGTTGAGATAGCGCTGGCACTGTCCGAGCGCCTGGGGGTGGGAGTAGATCACACGAATCTCGGAGATGTCGGCGTCGGGCGCGACGATCAGACAATGTTCGATGGGGACGACGAGTTCGTCGCAGATATGGAGGTCGAGTTGGTGGATGATCAGGTCGTGCGTCTCGCCGACGGCGCCGGCGAGCGAGTTTTCGAAGGGGACCACGGCGACGTCGGCATTGCCGTGCGCGACTGACTCGGCCGAGGCGGTAATGCTGTGATGAGGGATGAAGCGGGAGCGCGGATCGTCTCCGGCGAAGAGGACGGCAGCCTGCTCGGTGAACGTGCCAGGCGGACCGAGGTAGGCGATGTTGATCGGATCTGGATGGGTCTGGGTCATGGGGCTACGATTCTCCGGTCAACGCTGTTCGCAAGGCTGACTCGTGTTGCGGCTGGGTGACGGCGATGATCACATCGGCCGCGTGGATCGTTGTGTTGGGTCCCGGAATTTCTGGTTGATCGTCCGCGCGAATTACCAAGGCCAGCACCGTGTGTGGCGGCAGATTGAGCTCTCGCACCGTACATCCGACCGCTGGGGCGAGGTGTGGAACCACGAGTTCCGCGAGGATGAACGCAGTCGAGCGCAGCTGCGTGAGACGGGTGAGGCCGGCGCTCACCTCCTGCTCGATGGCGTTGACGATCGCAGTCGTGGCGGAGATGGTGAAGTGAAAACCGAGCGCGCGGAAGATGCGCTCGTTGCGCGGATCGTTGATGCGGGCGATGACTTTGCCCACGTTGAAGCGGGTTTGCGCCGTTTGCGCAACCGCAAGATTGGCTTGGTCCCGTCCGGTGCAGGCGACCACGACCTCAGCCCGACTCATGCCGGCGGCTCGCTGCACATGGATTTCTGCGCCGTCGCCGAGCAGCGCTACCTCGCCGAGTTCGTTGTTGATTGACCAGGCGGTGTTGGCGTCGCGCTCGACGACGCAGACTTCATGCCCCATTTCGATCAGGTCACGCGCTGCGCCGCGTCCGACTTTGCCACCGCCAACGATGATGATGTACATGATTCAGGAGATTGTCCCGCTTGGTTCGTCTTCGCCGAAGGCGGCTGCGCGAACCATCTGATCGAGGATGGTGGTGGGGTTGACGACATTGATGCCGAGTTGCCGATAGATATCGGCGCGCTCCGGATCGTAGATCCGGGCGACTACGCGGGGCGCGTGATGGATGTGCTTGGCGATCTGGACGGCCATTGCGTTGCGATTGTCGCCGTTCGCCAGCGCAAGAAAGATGTCCGCGCCAGGCACGCCAGCGGCTTCCTGGACCTCGACATCCTCACCCGAGCCAACAATGGTGGCGCCTTGAAAATCGTCTTCCAGCCAGTTGAAGGCGGCGGCGTCGACGTCGATCACGGTGACATGGTGACCCTCGTGATCGAGTTCACGGGCCAGGGTGGAACCGAGTCGTCCACAACCCATGATCACGACGCGCATGGTCGTTTGCCTCTTCTCCGTCTTGCTCGACGTTAGTCGTCCCTGAAGCCGCTGTTCGGTTGGCCGAGCTGATCGGCGTAGATTCGGGCCGGCCCTCGAACCACCACGACTTCACAGGGTGCATGAGAGAGGATGTAGTCGGCGGTGTGGCCGAGGTCAATCGCCAGACCAGCGCGGCGGACCAACGCGGTCTGCTCGCCACCACCGCCATACACCGTGTTGGCGTGTGAGACGCCAAGCACGATGAGATCAATCGCCTC